>JADHNX010000420.1 GCA_016779365.1 Planctomycetaceae bacterium | reverse complement strand
CCTTCCGGCACCGAGGTGGACTTCACCGACCTGCATGCCTGGACCGAAGTCTTTCTTCCGGGAGCCGGCTGGGTCGGTCTTGATCCAACTTCGGGGTTGTTTGCGGGCGAAGGTCACATTCCGCTGGCGTGTACTCCCGAGCCGTCGACGGCCGCCCCGATCAGCGGAGCCGTTGACAAGTGCGAAGCCGAATTCGACTTCAGCATGACCGTGACGCGGATCCATGAAGACCCTCGAGTTACAAAGCCGTACACCGATTCGCAATGGGCAGCGATTGAAAAGCTCGGCCACCAGGTGGATGAGAGGCTGACTGCTGGAGACGTGCGGCTGACGATGGGCGGCGAGCCAACGTTCGTTTCGATTGACGATATGGACGGCGAAGAATGGAATTCCGCCGCCGTCGGCCCGATGAAACGCAAGCTTGCCAGCGAGCTGCTGCATCGATTGAGGAAACGCTTTGCTCCCGGAGGGCTGCTGCATTTCGGTCAGGGCAAATGGTACCCCGGTGAATCGCTTCCACGCTGGGCGTTGACAGTCTTCTGGCGGAAGGACGGCAAACCGCTCTGGCATAATGCCGACCTGATTGCCGACGAACAGCGCGACTACGGATTCGGAGCGAAGGAAGCGAAGCAGTTCAGCGCGCACCTGGCCGAAGTGCTGGGCGTCAAGGCCGACTGGATCGTGCCAGCGTTCGAAGACATCTACTACTACCTGTGGAAAGAGCAGCGACTGCCGGAAAACATCGAACCGGGAGATCCACGAATCAAAGACCCGGAAGAACGCGCGCGGCTGATGCGGGTCTTCGAGAACGGACTGGGCGCCCCCACCGGATTCATCATGCCGCTGCAAAGGCAGTGGTGGCAGGCGAAGAAACGCTGGGTCAGTGGTCCCTGGCCCGTCCGTCCTGAAGCGATGTTCCTCCTGCCTGGCGACTCGCCACTGGGACTGCGCCTGCCTCTGGATTCGCTGCCGTACCTGGCTCCGTCTCAGAAACCATTCTTCGCAGAAGCTGACCCCACGGCTCCCCACGATGAACTGCCGACGTTCACTCAGCGATCGCTGGCCGGTCATCCGGAAGCAGTTCCGATGTACGGTGTGTCCGAGCAGAGTCTGAAGGAAGACTCTGACGACGAGGCTAAGGAGAAAGAAAAAAGCAAATCAGCCAAAGAGGACGATGCCGTCGCCCATAATGTTCGCACGGCGTTGTGTATCGAACCTCGCGGTGGACGACTGCATGTTTTCATGCCGCCGTGCGAATCAGCCGATGACTATGTCGAGCTGATCTCAGCGATCGAACAGACCTGCTGCGATCTGAAGATGCCGATCATCGTCGAAGGCTACCTGCCACCTCACGATGACCGCTTGAACCTTATCAAGGTGACACCGGACCCCGGCGTTATCGAAGTCAACGTTCACCCGACCGAAACCTGGCCGGAACTGGTCGACCTGACGACGACGATTTATGACGAAGCCAGGCTGACTCGGCTTGGTACCGAAAAGTTCGACCTCGACGGACAGCACACCGGAACGGGCGGCGGCAATCACATTGTGCTGGGTTCGTCGACGCCGCTGGACAGTCCGTTCCTCAGACGGCCGGACCTGCTGCGCAGCATGGTCGGTTACTGGAACAACCATCCGTCGCTGTCGTACCTCTTCAGCGGTAAGTTCATCGGCCCGACCTGCCAGGCACCGCGCGTCGACGAAGGCCGTTTCGACGCGATGTACGAAATGCAGATCGCGTTCGATCAGGTTCCGAACCGCGACGTCGCCACGATTCCGCCGTGGCTGGTCGATCGAATTTTCCGCAACCTGCTGGTCGATCTGACCGGCAACACGCACCGTGCCGAGTTCTGCATCGACAAGCTGTACTCGCCGGATTCATCCACCGGGCGACTGGGGCTTGTGGAACTTCGCGGCTTTGAAATGCCGCCTCACGCTCAGATGAGTCTTACACAGCAGCTACTGATTCGAGCCATCGTGGCCATGTTCTGGGAACGGCCCTGCACCGAGAAGCTGGTCGAGTGGGGCACTGTGCTGCACGATCGGTTCTTACTTCCGCACTTTACGTGGAATGATTTCGGCACGGTCATCGGCGACTTGAACCGTGCTGGTTTCAACTTTGCTCACGAGTGGTTCGCGTCGCATCTGGAGTTTCGGTTTCCGTTCGTCGGCGAAATGTCGCGGCAGGATATCCGCCTCGAACTTCGCACGGCGATTGAACCGTGGAACGTGCTGGGTGAAGAACCCGGCGGCGGCGGAACTGTTCGCTTCGTCGATTCGTCCCTTGAGAAAATTCAGGTTCTAGTCCAGGGCCTGACCGATCAGCGACACATCGTGACCTGCAACGGTCGAAGGTTGCCACTCAAGCCGACAGGGACGCAGGGCGAGTTCATCGCGGCTGTTCGGTTCCGAGCGTGGCAGCCACCCAACTGCCTGCATCCGACGATCCCGGTTCACGCCCCGCTGGTCTTTGACATTCTGGATACGTGGAGCGAGCGATCCATCGGCGGGTGCACGTACAATGTCTCAAATCCAACCGGACGAAACTCTGCGAGCTTCCCGGTGAATTCTTACGAAGCCGAATCCCGCCGCGCGGCGCGCTTCTTTGAAACCGGTCACACGCCAGGCTCGATGCCAATCCCGCCTCAGGAAACCAACCCGGCGTTCCCGATGACGCTGGACCTCCGACGCGGGTGACAAACGAGTCGACTATTCTCCAACCGGTTCGACATCGACGGAGACGTTCAGCGTGTGCTGGCCTCCGCCGGTGAAGACACCACGGATCGGGGCAACGTCCGAGTAGTCGCGGCCCCAGGCAATGGGAATATGGTCGGTGCCGCAGACTTTGTCGTTGGTCGGGTCGAGGTCAATCCAACCGGCCTCGCCGCACCACACGGCAAACCACGCGTGGGACGCATCGGCTCCGACCAGCCTTGGCTTTCCTTCCGGCGGAATTGTTCTCAGATACCCGCTGACATAGCGAGCCGGCAGGCCCAGCGACCTCAGACAACTGATCGCCACGTGAGCAAAGTCCTGGCAGACTCCGTGCTTCTGCGCCAGTGATTCGCTCGGACGAGTGACGACTGTCGTGGCCCGAGGGTCGTACTTGAACTCGCGGAAGATCTTCGACATCAACGCAATGGCCCCGACAAGAATGGGTTGTCCAGCGGGAAAACAGTCGGCGGCGTAGTCGCGAAAAATCCCGTCATGTGAGGCGAGTGACGAGTCGAACAGGAACTCTGTCACATCGAACCAGTCATTGATGGTCTGACTGCGAACCCCGGCGGCAATATCTTCCCACTTCAAGGTCTGCTCGGGCGGCGGAATGGTTTGAGGTGACACGGTGACCCGACTGGTAGCGGCCAGTAGAAGCCTGCGGTGACTTTCGTCGAGCGTGAATGACTGCACGATATTGCCGAACCAGTCCTTGCGTTTCGCGACGTTGTCAGGCACCGGGCGAATCAACAGGCGATGAGAAGTGCAGCGAGTGTAGGGCGTTTCGCGAGGAGTCAGTCGCAGATGGTTATGGCACACCGGCACCGGGTCGGAATACTGGTACTCGGTAGAATGGACGATGCGGTATTTCAAAGTCATCTTCTCTGTCTAAATGGACTCACGGTCGAACTGTCGAGGCAGTCCGGCGTGGATGAGGTATCGCTGACTGATCGCATTAGACAGTTTCGGAATCTGGTCGAGCAGTCGCTGCATGAGACGATCAAGTGATCGCCGCTGTCCGTCTTCCGCGTGTGCCAGATCGCGTGGTTCAGACAGCCTGACTGAATTGTGCAACGACATGGCCAACCGCTCGTCCTGCCCGAGAACGGCCTGTCCGGCTGACGGCAGTCTGCTGACGTGATCCTGAATTCGGTTCAGTTGAAAGACGAGCGATCGTGGATTCGTATCGTCGGTGACCAGCAGGTCGATCGCCGCTTCCGCCTGAAGCGTCGACAGGTATCGCCCCCGGTAGGTCATGATGCTGTCGCAGGATTCAAGAACAACTTCAATCACCATGGATTCCGGAACCGAGACGTCAACGAGTGTTGATTGCAGAATCGTCGCTGTGTGCCAGACTCGTTCAATCTGGCGACCAAGTTCCAGAAAACGCCAGACCTGAGTTCGAGTCATACTTTCGCTCGACAGTCCGCTGAACTGTGCGGTGGCATCAATGACTCGCTGAACAAGCTGCAGAAGAACTGTTGAGTCAATCTTCGTCAGTCTTGCGGCTGAAGGGTTCCATTCATCGCGAAGCTGGTGAAGCGTTTGCCAGGCATCCGTCGAAAGCCGGTCGCGCACGGAATTGACCAGTCGGGAGACGCCATCCATCGTCGACTTCAGACTCAGTGCTTCCTGAGAATTAAAGACCGAAACGGGGAGACTCACTTCGAAATTCGGTAGACCCTTTTTCAATCCGTCTACAGCAAGTCCCGGTTCGAGTTGCCCCAGCGCGGCCAGGGCACGCACCAGCGCGATATGCACGACGTCGGACTCGTCATCTTCGTTTGTCATTTCGTGCTTCAGAAGAACCCGCAGGCCGCGTGCAGCCCCGTCGGCACGTTCGATCATCCGTCCCAGCCAGAAAAGGTTCTCTGCATCACGACTCGGAAGATCGTTACCACTTCTCTTCAAAACGAGGGGCACATCGGACGATCGCAGAAGCGAAATCGGTTCTTCCGGGCCGTCGCTTTCGATCCAGACGTCCTGCGCTCGCTCACCCGTGGCCATCGAACGATCCAGCGCCAGTCGATCCGGAGAGGAACGAGCCAGTCCGCCGGGCAGTGTCTGGAACGAGTCACCGTCGGCGGCGACAAAGAATCGGAACGCCGAATGCCAGGGTTCAATCTTCGAACCCAGCCAGACGGGTACTGTCGAACGAGTAATTCGCTCCTGAGCGACAAAGTCGAATGGCCGCGTCTTCAAGCGGTGAATCAATTCTTCCCGAGCAGCCGGAGTCAGTAGCGCCGCTTCGATCGGCGGAGCACTGTTGACGATGTACGCCGAACGGACGACCAGCTTGTCAAGATTGTTCAGAACGTAGGTCAACGCGGAAGGCTGACCACACCACCACGTTGCCGCTGAAGGCAAGAGTATTTCTTCGCCCAACAGCAGGCGACATGCCGCTGGCAGGAACGGAACCAGAGCCGGCGTCTCGGCCAGGCGACTACCAAGCGCGTTGGCTACCACCACCTCGTCGTTGCGGACAACGTCAACCAGTCCGCTGACGCCAGTCAGCGATCCGGCCTTCAGCTCGACCGGGTCGCAGTCGTCGTCGCTGACGCGGCGAAAAATGACTTCAACAGGCAGCAGACCTCCGAGTGTTTTCAGCATGACTCGACCGTTACGGGTCGCCAGGTCGCCGCCCTCGGCCAGCG
>JADHNX010000419.1 GCA_016779365.1 Planctomycetaceae bacterium | reverse complement strand
GACGGTCGAGATATGTCGCCTATGTCGGCATGGGAAGCAAATTGCGTGGCCGCGTTGAGCAGCATCTAGTTCGTCGAGACAGTAGCGTGACGACTGGCGTGTCTGCCGTCAGCTTGAATCCTGATTTCGTCACCGAGGTTCGCTGGTGGGAACACCCGGACTTTGCAAAACAGGACGTACTCGAAGCGGCAGAGTTAGTTGCCTTCAATGTTCTGGAGCCTGCCCTCCGTAGTCGCGGCGGCATCACGGATCGGGCGAAGCAGTTGTACAAGGAAGCCGCTTTCCGCGAGAAGATGACGGCAGTGTTCTCCGGTGAAGCGAGCGGCTGCCTGCGAATTCGCTCACTGAGCCAAGCATGGGATCAGATTGACGAACTGGCGGTGCGAATACGACAGATTGAGGATCGCCTCGCCGACCAGGGTGGAGGCTGAATCATGACCTTCGGCATCCACATTGGCATTGACTACTCCGGGCGTGAGACGCCGACTTCACGCACGCCAACGCTCCAGGTCTATGCTGCCTTCGGCGATGAAGAGCCACACCGAATCCTTTCGCCATCCTCGACCGAGAAGACCTACAAGAACTGGTGCCGCAAAGAGATCGCAGAATGGTTGATTGAGCAGGCCGGAACATAGCCGGACGAAGCCATCCTGCGGCAGCCCCTTTCCGTTTTTCATGGGCCGCTGCATTTGAGACAGGCAGACAAGGATTTCAGAGTAGCTCCATCGCATTCATCGTTGACCTGGTGCCCGGCAATGATTTGGCTGGAAGTGGACGCCATCAGACGCTGAAAGTCCACCTTCAGTTGTACGATTACTCGCTCCAGGCCCGTCGCAGGAAGTCCACTGCGTTTCGATGCATGAAGCCCTCAATGTCATTCTCTGAATATCCACGGGCGCGAAAGAGCCCCGGCAGCGTCTGCAGATCAGCGATTGAGTTCAGGTCCATCGGTGTCTGTTCAGTGCCGTAACCACCGTCGAGGTCCGTTCCAATACAGACATGGCTGGCGCTGCCCGCCAGTTGGCAGATGTGATCGACATGTTCGCAGATTCGCTCGATCTTCAACTGGAAGTCCTCTGGCCTGCTTTTGAGATACGTCCACCCGGGCACCATCATGATCGCATCAAACGCCATCCCCAGTAGACCGCCCCGCTCGGTGACGGCTTTGATCTGATCGTCTGCAAACTGACGATTCCACGGGGCGAGCGTTCGGCAGTTCTGATGACTCGCCCACAGCGGTCCTTCGTAAACATCCAGCGCGTCCCAGAACGTCTGATCGCACAGGTGCGTGACATCCAGGATTATCCCCAGCCGCTGCATCTCCTTTAGCAGGTCTTTTCCCGCCGGATGCAGAGGCCCTGCGGAATCGGTCCCGTCGGCGTAGCGACCCGGGCCATAGTGAGCCGGTCCGATAGCCCGTAAGCCGTTGTTGTAGCTGCGTTCGAGATAGTCCAGCGTGACGATTGAATCGGCACCTTCGAGACTCAGCACAAAGCCAATCGGCAGCTTTCCTGGGTGCTTTCTCGACTCGACAACATATGGCGTCCCGTCATTACAGGGCGGCGAATTCTTCCAGAGTGCCACATGAGCATTCAGCTCGGCAACGTTAGTGATCGGCGTCATCTCACCGAGTTCCGTCATGACTCGATACCAGGCAAGCTGGCCCTGAGTCTGAGCCCACGCCTGCTCCGGTGAACTCAAACCAGGCAGCTTGTGAAAGTACGGAGAGTGGCGGCCAAGTATGGTCGCCACACACAACCCCACATTGCCTTTGTGCATCTCCGGGAAGCAAACCGTATTGTTTCCCCGATCAACTCGATCGGTCATCTGGCCTTCCCAGCGTCGAATGCGCTCCAGCGACCAACGCAGGTCACGGTTCCACTGCATGGCATTCATGGACAGGTCGAGATGGATGTCGAAGATCAGTGGCTTTGTCATAAGTCTCTCACAGGGGGATTTACAGCGTCATGCAACCACTGCCATTGCGGATCTCTGGAATGCTTAAAGGTTGAATTCGAATTTACGCTGACTGAAGACCAACGTCGAAAACGCTTTAGATCGCCCGTTCACGACACAAACTTAAGAGCAAGACGGAGGCATCAGCGTCAGCAGCATCAGGAACGCATGTATCACGGCAGCGTCAGCACTCTACTCGGCGGCGATACAGAACAGATGCTTTTCGCCGCGGATGAGAATCCGGTTGAATGCCGGAATCGGTGAGCCGATCACAGGCTCCTCCATGTTATTTTCCGAGAGGAGTTCAAACTTATCGTTGGCGACACTAGCGACAAAAACGACGCCGTCCTCGCGTGGCGCGAACAGCTTGTCCCCAGCCACCAGAGGCGAGGCGTAATAGTTTGCCCGGTGTTTCGGAAACGCGTTCTCCCACACCGTACTGCCCGTCACAGGGTCGATACAGGCGACTTCGCCGCGATCCCGGACCAGGATGACTCGGCCTTTATAAGCCACAGGGGTTGGGACAAAAGTGCCAACGTCATCGCGTTGCCAGACATGATTGGTTGCCGTGACGTCACCAGTTCCCGCCAACCGCACTCCATGTAGTCGAGGAATGCCGCGATCATTGCGCCCGTAGGCAATGACAGCCATGTCTCCGACGATGACAGGCGTCGCGATCGCAGGCCAAAGTTTGTTGCCATCTGGATTGAAGTTGCCGCACGACCAAGACACCTCTCCGTCGACCGCGTTGTGAATGGTCAGGTGCTGAGCCCCCCAGACCAGAACAGATTCTTTTCCCTGATGCTGAATGACCAGTGGTGTGGTGTAGCCGTGATCGCATTCGACGGGTGTCTCGTAATTACGGGCTACCTTCCAAACCATTTCGCCACTGACTTTGTCGAAAGCAGCGAGCCACGACTCGCCTTTGTGCATGCGGGTCATGATGACGTGTTTCTCTGTCAGCACTGGGGAAGTACCGTGATCCCAGAACAAGGTGTCCTTGCCAAACCGCTCGACCAGGTCTGTCTTCCAACGCACAGTGCCATCAAGTTCGACAGCCGCGAACGTGCCACTCTTGAAGTAAACGAAGACTGCGTTCCCATCAGTGACTGGCGACGCATTGCTTCCCGACCCGTTGCGATGTTTTCCCGCGTTCTCCTTGCCGAACACAGTTCGCCACCGCTCCTTGCCATCAAAATTGTAGCTCAACAGCGCGTCATTGCCTTCGGCTGCGCACGTCAGGTAGATCATCCCGTTGACCAGGATGGGTGTTGAGCAGCCCTTGCCTGGCAGCTCGGTCCGCCATAGATAGTTTTCGGCATCAAACTTGTCGGGATAGCTGCCCAATTCGACGCTGCCACTGGTGAGCGGGCCACGCCACGAACTCCAGTCTGGAACCTCAGCCGCCAGTACGGTGCTTTCGGCGAGTAGAAAAATAAACGAAGCAGCAATCAGTGATCTGTCTGTCATGGTGGTTTAATTCCATCGAGTTATCTGCGAGAGGGGCTAGTAGCCAGAGTACCGTATTGCGTTGCAAAGCGAACACGAACCAGCGGAACCAGGGCAGTCGATGCCAGGTATCGATTGCTGGATCCGATTCAAATCCAGGACATCCGACAGAACTCAAGTTAATTCACACTGCGGTTAGTATTGTTGTCTCGACATGAAAAATTCGGTAGCCGTCAGTCGACTTTCACAATGCAGTAAAGAACCTTGTCTGATCGTAGCAGGAGTTGCTTGCCAGTAACGACCGGGCTGGCATTAAAGACTCCGCCGTCACGCAGCTCGTTTGTCGCCAGCAGTTCAAACGTCGGACTCGCAGGCAGCACAAAGGTGCGACCTGAACGATTCAGATAGTAGAGCCGACCATCAGCCAGCAATGTTGACGAGTAAATCTGACCGGCCCTCTCGACGCGTTCCTGGTAAACCAGCTCACCGGTTTCGGCTCGGGCACAGTATGCAATCCCCAGCTTTTCATGCATCCAGTAGAGGTGGCCATCGTGGAATACTGGCGAGGTCACGTTTGACCCTTTGTTGCTGGTCCACAGACGGTGCGTGGCAGTGACATCGCCACGGCCTCCCGCGCGGACAGCCAGTCCGGCAACCCCAGAGCGCCCCCCGAGAACATACACAACGCCGTCCGACGCAACGGCCCCGGGGACCATGTACCACGTAATGTCCGTGTCGCAGGACCAGAGTTTCTCGCCCGAATCCGGAGCGAACCCGAACACCTTACCGTGTGTGGCAACAACAAGTTCATCGTCACCTGATTCCGTCTTCACGATGACAGGAGTATTCCATGCTTCCTTGATTCCGTGAGCCCGCCACTTCTCCTGGCCAGTCTTCCGATCGAGAGCAACGAGCGATTCGCTTTCCACGCTCGCGTTTATAAACACCAGGTCGCGATACAGCACGGGTGACGCAGATGTGCCCCAGCCGTGAGTGTTCGAACCGACGTCTGCATGCCAGAGTTGCCTACCGGCGTGGTCATAAGCGAAGACACCGGACTTACCGAAAAACGTGTAGACACGGTCCGAATCTGCAGCCGGAGTATTGGCTGCGTACCCATGATCTCGAATCTGGTCTTCTTCGGGCAGCGCCGCCTTCACCGTCCGATCCCAGAGGATTGTCCCGTCGTTCCGTTCAAGACAAACGAGATGACGTTTGAGATTATCGAGACTCCCCTGGGTCTCCCCAGGCACCAGATATCCCGAGTAGCAGGTCAGGTAAATGTGATCACTGAAAACGATTGGACTGGATGAACCGGCTCCCGGAAGTTCCTTCTTCCACTTGACGTTCTCGTCCATGCTCCAATTCTGTGGGAGACCTGTCGCGCTGCTGATTCCCATTCCGCCCGGACCACGAAACCCTGGCCAGTCAATGTCGTTGCTTTGAGTCGTTACCAGACCAACGGAAAGTTGCCTTCCAGTATCCGGTTCAGGCTGAGATTGCGCTGAGCACGATGCATTGGTGAAAGCCAGCAAGGTCAAGAACAGGTTTAATCTGATTGATGACGTGGAATGAAGCATTCGAGTTTCCTTACTGGATCAGTGACGTAGCGGATTGTGCAATTCGCTGTGTGTGGAGTTACTTTGGAATGTTGGGTTTGATTAGGTGTTGAAAGAGGCGGCGTGTTTCGAGATGAATTGGTTGTTCAACAAGATTTCCAAGTCATTTTGAAAGGCACGCCACCATGCTCCAGAGTACTGATTCTTCAGGGGATGATCCAATCGCTAGCAGCCCGTTGAAGAACGCTGGTTGTTGCTGTTCATAAGATGCAGGTTGGTGTGAGAAGTTTCGGGCGTTGTTGCTGGTTGTGGAGTCGGTGGAATGGGTTGGTGCGACTGAGGAGTCGCTGGGAGCGTTTCAGGGCGGTTTGAAGTGGCGAAAACATCGAGATCAGTAGCCCTGGGAAGCCCGCGAACTCTCGG
>JADHNX010000418.1 GCA_016779365.1 Planctomycetaceae bacterium | reverse complement strand
CCTTGACGAGCTGCGTTCGGCATTCAACGACTGATCAAGCCGAGCCTGGCGTTCTTCCAGGAGCGATTTCTGGACTCCAACGATGTCCAGAGCAGCCTGAGTTCGATACTGCCCGACGGCGAAGACGATCGCGACAGTTGCCAGCAGCGTGACGGTTACTCCACTGAGCGATGCAACGACGGGGTTTCGTCGCGCCCATCTGACGAACTGTTCGGTTACCGTCGCTCGGCGGGCAAGTACCGGACGGTCTTCGAGGAATCGCCGAAGATCGTTGGCGAGTTCACCTGCCGTCGCATATCGATCTGCCGGATTCGTTGCGCAGGCCTTCTGTGTGATTGTTTCAAGGTCTCGCGGAATTGCTCCGTTGATTGATCTTAAGCTCGCGGGCATCGAGCTTGTCTTTTGCGCAATCAAAGGGCCATGTCGAGACTCTTCAAATGCTGGCCGCAGTGCCAGCAGTTCGTAAAGCGTCAGTCCCAGACTGTAGATGTCGCTGCGCGTGTTGGATTCGCCGTTGAACTGTTCCGGTGCCATGTATCGAAGTGTGCCGACAATGTCGCCGGTGTTGGTGATGCCTTCCTGGTCTTCGTGGCGGGCGAGGCCGAAGTCGGTTACCCAGACGACTCCCTGACAGTCAAGCAGCAGGTTCGCCGGCTTGATGTCTCGATGCAGAACTCCGTGTTGATGCGAATAGTGCAGGGCAGCGGCGACGTCCGCGCAGATTCTCGCGACGTTCCGCCAGTACTTCATCGAGATGACAGGCAGCTGCGACCGACCAGCCGAATTCTCAGCGGCAGTCAGAGACTTTCGTGGTGCCTCGGCGGCGGCGATCGTTTCAGTGAGATTGCTGTTGCTGACGGAGCTTTCGGATTCGGAGTCAGCGACTGACGGCAGCGGTCGATCTTTGTGCGTACCGGTCAGCAGAACTTTTGCCGCCCCTTCGGCATTGAAGCAACGAGTCGGATCGATTGTCGGGTTTTCGGTTTGATCACGCGGCCAGGCATCATCATCGGTAACCGGTGCCAGGAGTCGGTCGGCGAGTGACCCGCTGCCTGACTGTCCTGATAGGCTGTGTTTTTCCGGTCGACCACCGACGAACCGAATGACATCGCTCAGTGGCACGCCATCGATGAACTGCATCGCGAAGAAATGAAGGTCACGCTCCACGCCAACACCGTAAACCGGCACGATGTTTGTATGGTGGAGCCGGGCTGCTGCCTCGGCTTCGCGATTAAATCGCTGAATCTGCTTCTGAGAACCTGCGACGCCTGGACTCAGAACCTTCAGCGCGACGCGTCGCTTCAACGACTTTTCAACGGCCTCATAGACAATGCCCATGCCGCCACGACCGATTTCACGCAGGATCTGAAAATCGCCCAGAGTCTCCAGCGAGTCGCTGATCAGCCGGCTGGTCTGGCTTTCGAATTTGCGCTCGGTGTGTTCTTTACGGCTGAGTTTTTCCATCATCGCAATGGATGGAAACGTCGCACGAATGTCGTCGGCCAGTTCGGGATGTCTGGCAACGTAGTCGTCGATGGACGGTGCCGCGCCTTCGCGTATCCTGGCTGCGAATTCGTCAGCAAGCACGTCAACGGGGTTTCTGTCGGAAGTGGTGTCTGTCACACATCCCGCTCCTGAAAATGCGGCAGCGTTGCCAGCACGTCTCCAAGTCGTTTGATGGCTCGAACATATCGATTGCTGGCGGCTGTTCGGCTGATTTCGAGAATCTCTGCGACCTCGTTATTGCCGAGCTGTTCGAAGTGTCTCAACGCCAGAACTTCGCGGTCGGTGTCGTCCATCGTCGAAAGTGCTTCCCGCAACTGGTCGTAATCTTCCTGCCGGCGAGCGGCGCCGCTGGGCGATGTCAGTTGGCCAACCAGCGCCTCCGCAATGGAAAATGTTGTCTCGTTGGGATTGTTTCGGTTGAGTCGAACTTCCATGTTCGGGTGTCGCTTCTGGCCAAGGTGCCGTCGATGCACCGAGACCAGCGTTTGCCAGGTGATCTGCCGGACCCAGACATAAAATGCGACCGTTGGATTCGATGTGTAGTCGCGGATTCGTCGGGCGATTTCGATGTAGGCCTCCTGGATAATGTCCAGAGAATCGACACGCCCGCGCAGACGCCGGTCCAGCCGGAACTCGACCATCCGTTCCAGCCGTGGCTGAAATTCGGAAAATAATTCCGCAACGGCTGCGTCGCCGCCCTCGATCAGTTTGTTGATGACCTCTTCTTCCATGAACCCAATGTGACTCTCATGCTTGACGAAAGCAAACTGTAGATACCGCAAGGCTGATCAAATGGTCCACGCAATGGCTGGCGAGTGATGAGAAACGCTCGAGTCCAGATCGGCTTCCGGCAGAATTCCGTGTGGATGACAGAAATCGTTTTTCAGTATTCGCAGCAGTATCTCTGGCATTCTACACGGCTGACTACAGGCTCGCGGAGGTAAATCAGGATGGTCAGGTTGAACGTACTTCTGAAAAGTCAGAACCGAATGCGATTCCTGATTCTCGCAGGAATCACGGCTGTAATCCTGCAAACCCACGGAATTAATGCTCAGGACGAGGGGCGTTCCGAAAAATCCGGTAACTCAGACAGGCCGCGAAAGTCAGCGAATCGAGAACGGATTGGCGACGAGCATCGAGTCAACCTGTCAGGCCGTTCTGATAAGCCCTTTTCCCAGGCCGGTAAACGTAAGGGCGGCTCGAATCGTGATGGCCGAGCCGAGTCGTCGCTGTTCTTTCTGGAAGGTGACTTTGAGAGCAGCCCGACCGACGAAGGGTTTGTCTTTGTGAACGGCGAGTTTCTGTCCCGCCCCTACACCTTTGAATCGTCGGGAAAGCAGACGTTCGTAAACGGTGTGTTGATTTCAGAAGAGCTGGTCAGCGTTACTTCTGTTCTGCGTTTTGACGATAGTGGTGAGGACGATGATGGGAATCGAGGCTGGGAGGCACGCAGGACGCTGAAACGAAGTCAGCAGACCTACGCTGAGTTTCTCAGTCAGGTTTTTTCACAATTCAGAGTGTTCGTTGTGGCATTTAACGGACGGTCGCCAGTGGTTCTGCCGGCGGCACCAACCGGGAACGATCTGCTGAGCGTCCTGGTTTCCGACACTCATCGTTCGTCGAAGTTGCTTTCCGAGGTGCTGGCCGCTGCTGGCTCATCGGAAGCCGCTTTGCAGTGGTCCGACTGGATAACGGGGTTTCAACCTGGCGAGGATTTCCTTGCGGTTGCGAAACCAATTGTTGACGCCATTGACGCCGCTTATGAGGAAGGTCTGACCCGGCGGGCGGCAGTCCAGCGGCTGGAAAACTACGCGTATCCGCTGACGATTGCCGGCATGGTCATCAGTGTCTTTTCAATTGGACACTTGCTGTCTAATCCTCCCAACGGCGGCAGGACTCCTGACGAAGTAGAGATGTCTCCCGAAGTGATGAAGATTGTCACTCGCTCATTGATTCTTGTCGTGGTGTTGTCTTTGCTCGATTTGATCTGGACGCTCATGGCGTCTCAGGCTGGAACGATGCGCGAGTTGAATCCGGTTGGTGGTCGTCTGATCGATAATCCGGCAACGTTGATATTCTTCAAAGTTGCCATGACGGGGCTCGCTGCGGGATTGATTTTCAAGCTTCGATACTACCGCCGAGCACAATTGGCGTCGTGGTGGGCCTGTCTGATTCTGACGCTGCTGACCGTTCGGTGGTTGACGTTCAATTCGATGCTTGCGTGAACATGACGAATTTCTTGAGCGTTCGACAACGCTCGGTCATGTGGCCGAAATCTCATACTTTTTGACAATTGGACTATCAAAGGAACATCGGGAATGAAACGTCTCATGAAACTCTCCAGCATCGGTCTTGCTCTGACCATGATGCTTACGACGATCGCTCAGGCACAGGAAGAACGTCCTGGTGACGGCGCTGGTCGCGGTCAGCAGGGGCGGCAACGAGGTGGCGACCAGGGCGGTCGCGGCCAGCGCGGCGGCCAACCTGGAAGTGGATTTCAGCGCGGCGGCCAACCTGGAAGTGGATTTCAGCGCGGCGGTTTCTCTGGAGGTGGAGGTCCTGGCGGTGGAATCGACAAACTGACGCTGGTTTCAGCCAAACCGGTCCAGGATGAACTGAAACTGGGCGAAGACGAACTCTTCCTCGTCAAGCAACTTTCCGACGAGCTTCGTGCCAATTCACGGGAGCTGATGACGGGAATCGACTTCCGCAGCCTGCCTGAAGAAGAACGACGAACGAAGTTTGAGGAACTCGGCAAGAAACGCGCCGAACTCGTCAAAGAGTCAGAGAAGGGACTGGCCGAACTTCTGACCGAAGCTCAGTCAAAACGACTCGACGAAATCGCTCTGCAGTTGATGGGGGTTCGAGCGCTCGCCAATGAGGACGTTGCGAAGAAACTCAAACTGTCTTCCGATCAAAAGAAGGGCGTTGAAGACGCGCTGAAATCCGCAGAAGACGACCGTCGCAAGATGTTCGAAGAAATGCGTGCTGGTGGCCAGGCTGGTGGAGCCGGCGGCTTCGAGGGAATGCGGGAAAAAATGGAAGAAGCTCGCAAGAAGGGCGAAGACAAACTGCTGGCCGTTCTTTCCGACGAGCAGAAAAAGCAGTTCGAAGACATGAAAGGCAAGGCGTTCGAAATCGATCGCCGAGCACTCTTTAACTTCGGTGGCCGAGGCGGCCAACCCGGCGGCGGTGGCGGCCGAGGCGGTCAACCCGGTGGCAGACCGGCTGGTAACGGCGGTGGACGTCCTCAGCGACCGGCTGCTGAGTAATCGCAATTTTGATTTCGCACAGCTCGCTCGTTCAGGTGCTGAATGAGCGAGCTGTTTCGTCTGACAATGACGCGGACTCCGATTCCAGGAGGATTGTCGTCGACTGAATAGCCGCCGTTCTCGTTGCGTTGTCCGAATCCGCACCTCCACGGCAGCTGGTGTGGAATCGACTTCCGGGGAGAGCGGCGGCACTTGTGGCCGATCCGCTCGTTGAATTGTAGATAACTTGATTCGTAGGTAATCAGACGGTCCAGTTGATTGCTCACCTGTCAACTCCCTGCGATGATCTTCAGTCTGTGAGTCTCGACGCGGCAATTTCTCGATCCGCCACTTCGACGCAACTTTGACTGCATCCTCCTGCAACCGATCGTCTCGTTCCGCTCATGCCTGCCAAATTTGAAACAGAACTGCCGTCGCGTCTCGATTTCACTGTCAATGCTTCGCAGCAGGCAGCGGAATTCATCATGTGCCACTACCAGTCTCCAGAACTGGCCGTCGAGCGAAAACGTGATGCGTCACCAGTCACTGCTGCCGACCGCGGGGCTGAAGAACTCCTGCGTCGACTCATCTCGATTCAATATCCGACCGACGGAATTCTCGGCGAAGAGTTCGAAGAAAAACC
>JADHNX010000417.1 GCA_016779365.1 Planctomycetaceae bacterium | reverse complement strand
AAGCGACGACAACGGAATCCACTTTGCAGGAAAAGTCGTCGCTCGGCTCAAACGGAATGTCACTTGTCTGCTCGGCATTGAAAAGTGACATCCGACAATTTGTTTCAGGAATCACGGATTGGGGTGTCGACGACGCACTTCTCCGGTGGCCGTCGCGAAGCCGGCCTTCTTGAATGAGGTGTTTGCTGGTGAACCAGTTGTGCCGGTTGGTGAAGTATTGCGTAGAGAGGCCGCAGCCGATTCCTGTTTCCTGACCACGACGTGCGGGTTTGTACCGCAAACAACCTGGAATGCCGAAACAAGAGATGTCAGTGCACGGGTTGCGCAACCATGAATTATTCCTTGTGTGAGTCCTGCGTTTTCCCGAACTGACGCTTTAGGAGTTGAGAGCGACAATCGCCATTGAGGACAGAAATGTTACGCGTCAATCGGAAGTTCGCAGTCGGTGCATTCACCGTATTTATGCTGTTGCTATCGGGCCAGGGAATTTCCAGCGTGTTGTCCAAAGGGCGACCGGCAGGAAACCAGGCGGCGGCAAGTCCCAGGGGGAGGACTGTTGCGCAGGACCGCATTGGTAATGGTCCAAGTAAAGCTATCGAGAATGTCGGTCAAGCTGGTAATGCGGGAGTCATACTCGATTTACCCTATGCGACTCCCAATTAAGATCGTCAGGCCCTCCACGTCTCGCAAGGTGCCTCTCGACGCCCCTTTTCGATCCGGCGGAATCGTCGGCAAGCTATCAGGTCGATCGGCACGTACCGCTGGCTGGAGACGAAGCTGGTCTCTCGGAAAAATGCGACGGATGCGGTCACCTTCGCGAACCACTCAGCGGCGATCGGCTCTGGTTGAAGCGAAGATCGATCCTTGTACCGCTTGATGTTGTCTCGTCCTTGTTGAGTTCCCGATGCCCAGTTCCGATACTCCGACGATTGCCAATGCCCCATCCGAGAGAATTCAGCAGGCGTTTTCGCCGGGCAACCTGAGGGAACTCGGTCATCGCCTTGCCGAATCACTGGGACGCCACATGGAGTCCGTTCAGGCCAGCAATGGAAATGTGCTGAACTGGAGCGAGCCGACTGACAATTGCCGTCTGGCGAGCGAGTTTCTTGACTCGACGAGTTCATTTCAAAGCGGCGCGAAGCAGTTGGCTGATCGGTTTGAAACGCTGGCGAAGGAGATGCTCGCTCGCGGCCACAACCTGCACGATCCGAGGTACGTCGGGCATCAGGTGCCGGCTTCGGTGCCGGTCGCCGGGCTGTTCGATGCGATTGGTTCCGTGACCAATCAGGTGATGGCCGTTTACGAAATGGGGCCGTGGGCGACGGCTGTTGAGCGTTCGCTGGTCGACCGAATCGGGCAGGCGATCGGGTTTGCGAAGGACACGTTCTCGGGACTCGTCACGCACGGCGGAACGCTGGGCAACATGACGGCGCTGCTGACCGCTCGGAATGTCACGCTTGGCGATGTCTGGGAGTCCGGCCTGCAAGGTGCGGGTAACGCACCGGTTCTGGTGGCTCAGGGCGACTCGCATTACAGCATCTCGCGAACCGCCGGGATACTTGGGATCGGAACTCGAAATGTCGTGAAGGTTCGGCTGGACGAGCGCCGCCGCATGGATCCTGGACATCTCGATGAAACGCTCACCGGTCTGCGAAAGAAAGGGACGCAGATAGTTGCGGTCTGCGCGTGTGCCTGTGCGACTCCGATTGGAGCGTTCGACCCGTTGCCGGAAATTGCCGAAGTCTGCCGTCGTCACGAGGTGTGGCTGCACGTCGATGCGGCTCACGGCGGAGCGTCATGCCTCAGCTACAAATACCAGCACTTGATCGCTGGCCTGGATCAGGCGGACTCGGTCGTGACCGACGCTCACAAAATGATGTTCGTGCCGGCGCTTTGCGCGTTCGTCTTCTACAGAAATCGAGATCATCGCTTCGAAGCGTTCCGGCAGGATGCTCCGTACCTGTTCGATCCATCGTCACCCGGCGTAGCCGAGTACGACAGCGGCATGTTGACTCCCGAATGCACCAAGCGAGCGGCGACTTATGGACTATGGGGAACCTGGTCGCTGTTCGGAAAGCAACTGTTTTCAGACATGGTCGACGCGACGTTTGGTCTTGGTCGAGTCTTCTTCGAGAAGCTGGTCGAAGCGCCCGACTTCGAACCGCTGCACGAACCGCAGTGCAACATCGTCGCGTTTCAGTACGTGCCCGATAAGTTGCGGGACGCTTCGCGAGAGCAGCTCAACCAGTTTCTGCTGAAGCTCCGCCACGACCTGATTCGATCGGGCGAGTTCTACATTGTGCAGGCGAAGATCGACGGCAGGCAGGCGCTAAGAGTGACGATCATCAACCCACTGACCACTGCCGATCATCTTGACGGGCTGCTCGACGCGATTCGCCGGACCGGTCAGGCGATTCTCAATACCGATCCGAAATGAATCAGTGACGATTTCTGAACGCTGAGGCCGCTGAGAAATCTACAGAGGAAGTGGAGAGTCAAATCATTTCTCAACGCCTCTGCGAGAACTCTGCAATATCTGCGTTCACAAAGTCAGCATGGGTGAAAGAAGGGTGAGAGCTGGAGTTTACCCTTCAAGCAACGACTCGGCGGCGAGGGCAATTGTTCCCAGCAGGCCGGCCTTTTCACCCAGCACAGACTTCTCGACCTGGACGTTCTCCGTTGGGAACATTCCAACGTGCTTGCGAGCGGCAGTTCGGACCGGGTCGATCAGGATGTCGCCCATTTCGGCGACGCCGCCGGTCAGTACGACGAGGTCGGGATGAAGAATCGTCACGATGTTGGCGACGCCGATCCCCAGGTAGCCAGCGCGGCGTTTGATTGATTGAGCAAGAACTTCGTCGCCTTCACGAGCGGCCTGAGCCATCTCGCGAGGACTGACTTTTCCGATGTCGCCACCGACCAGTTTGTGAAGTCCTGGAGCGAGTCCGGCTTTCAGCAAACGGACGGCTTCTCCTGTGAACGCCGGGCCGCTGACCAGTGTTTCCAGGCAGCCTCGCTGACCGCATCCGCAAAGAGGACCGTCGGGCATGATTCGCTGGTGCCCAAGTTCTCCCGCCGCGCCAAGCGGACCCAGCACGAGTTTGCCGTCGATCGCGATGCCGCCTCCGACACCAGTCCCCAGAGTCAGCATGGCCATCGAGTTGATGCTCCTGCCGAGTCCAAAGCGAAGTTCGCCCAGTGTCGCTGCCCGAGCGTCGTTCAGCAGTTTGACGGGACAGCCAAGTTTCGCACCAACAAGTTTCGCGACCTCAACGTCTCGCCATTGAGTCGGCATGTTCGGTAGAAATTTCGTCGTGCCGGCTTTCAGATCGACCAGCCCCGGAACACCCAGTCCGAAAGCGGCGGGGCGACTGCCAGCTTGCTCCGCCAGCGCGAGCACCTGATCGGAGATTCGTGCGAGGACTGCTTCCGGGCCTTCGTGCGAGTTTGTCGGAATCTTTGCTTCCGCGACGATCTTGCCATCGCACGTTGCCAGAGCAATCGAAACGGTCGTTCCCCCCAGGTCTGCACCGGCTACAAGTGTGGTCATGATGTTTAGTGACTCTCTGCAAAAGCCGTTGGTCGTTCGGAACCCGGCAGGGCATTTCAGTTGCTGATGAAGTTTCGCAGGTATGTATGACTTTGTCGGAGCGACGCCTTGCGCGAATCAAGCGTGCCTTCGTAAGCTCGATCTTCGACTTCAACACACACTGGCCCGGTGTAGCCGACGTCGGTCAGTACCGAACAGAACTTACCCCAGTCGACCTCGCCCATACCCGGTAATTTCGGAACGTGATACTGCAACGGGTGAGCCATGATGCCGACCTGATCCAGTCGGTCTCTGTCGATGCGGACGTCTTTCGCGTGAACATGGAACAGTTTGTCCGAGAAATTTTTCATCGGCTGCAGATAGTCCATGAACTGCCAGACCATGTGCGACGGATCGTAGTTCAGGCCGAAGCTGTTGCTTGAGATGTCGTTGAACATTCGAGTCCAGATCGCCGGCGTCGTTGCCAGATTCTTGCCGCCTGGCCACTCGTCAGCGGTAAAGCTCATCGGGCAATTTTCGATGCCGACGCGAACTCCGTGGTCCTCGGCAAACTGAATCAGCGGCTTCCAGACTTCCAGGAATCTCGGCCAGTTGTCGTCGACGGATTTTGTCCAGTCTCGACCAATGAACGTGTTCATCTGATTGATGCCGAGCAGCGCCGACGCCTGAATCACCCTCTTGATCTGAACGATGCTGGCTTCCGACTCTTCGCGATCCGGTGCGAGCGGATTCGGATAATAACCCAGACCGCTGATCTCGATGCCAGCTTCGGAAGCGATTCCGCGGACCTCGTCGGCCTGACTCTGACCAAATTCAGCGACGTCAATGTGGGTGATGCCGGCGTAACGGCGTTCGGCTTTGCTGACCGGCCAGCACATGACTTCAACGCAGGTGTAACCCGTGTCGGCGGCGCATTGCAGCACGTTTTTCAGGTCGAGTTCCGGCAGGATGGCACTGACAAATCCAAGCTTCATCATCGCAGTCGTTCTCCGAGAGTCTCGTGGTGATGGCTGATTTCAGCGCGAGGGAATTTCGACCCAGCGCTGTTCTCGATGGCTTTTTAGAATCGCTTCACACAGGACGATCTCACGATGCCCGTCAGCGAAGGTTGGAAACGTTGGCGGTGCCGAAAAGTTGGCCGCTTCGATGTATTCGTAAAACGAACGGAAGCACTGTTTGAAAGTGTCGGGGAAACCTTCGTTGTGACCGCCGGGGTAGTTGATCGAGCCGCGTGCCCGGTCGCCGACCAGAGCCGGGTCGCGGATCAGACTTTCGTTCGGCGTGTCGCGATGGCCGATCCAGAGTTCGTTGGGCGACTCGCTGTTCCAGGCCAGAGCCTGCTTCTCTCCGGCCAGTTCAAAGTTGAGACGATTCTTTCGTCCGGCGGCAACCTGGCTGACCTGCACGCTGCCCCGTGCCCCGCCAGCAAATCGAAGCATGATGCTGCCGAAGTCTTCGGTCGTGACGTCAACCGGTTCGGTGGATATCGGGGTGCTGGTCTTGCCGCTGAAAGTTTCGACGCCACTGGTCGGGCGTTTTCTGACGGGGAAGACGGTCAACAGGTCTGCACAAACGGCTTCAACTTCCAGACCGGTGATGGCATGAATCAGGTCGAGCCAGTGTGTGCCGATGTCCGCGACCGCTCGCAGTTCGCCGCCGTCTTCCGCGAGGACTCGCCAGTTGAAGTCGGTTTCGTGGAACAGCCAGTCCTGAAAATAACTGCCGGTTACGTGGTAAACATCGCCGACGATTCCGTTGCGAACCCGGTCAGCCGCTTCCAGACACAACGGGTAATAACGAATGTTGTAGTTCACTCCGCAGACGACGTTTGACGTCTCGGCGAGACGAACCAG
>JADHNX010000416.1 GCA_016779365.1 Planctomycetaceae bacterium | reverse complement strand
GGTAATCTGCTCCGGCTTGCCCGAGGTGTTGATGGTCAGGCTGTAGCTGCCGCCTTCCGCCGCCGTGGTGAACGGGACGTCGATCGTTGTCTCGACGTCCTGCCCCTTTCTTGCGCGAGCGGCGCGGCGGCCTCCTCCGCCGCCGAAGAGATCGCCAAAGTCGAAACCACCACCGCCGCCGCCAAACAGGTCACTCAGATCCACTTGCCCGCCGCCGAAGGGTGAACCACCGCCTCGCCCGCCGCCCTGAAAAGCCGCATGACCGAATCGGTCGTACTTCTGACGTTTCTCCGAGTCGCTCAGGACAGAATACGCTTCCTGGACCTGCTTGAACTTCTCGGCCGCCGCCTTGTCGTTGGGTTTGCTGTCGGGGTGATTTTCGCGAGAAAGCTTTCGATAGGCCTTCTTGAGTTCGGCCTCGGACGAATTCTTCGAAACGCCCAGCACCTGATAAAAGTCTTCAGCCATTTAACCAACTCACTACTTACCGCCGTCGTCGATTTCAGCCCAGAGGTGAGGCTTCTGAAATCGACTGATCTTGTAATTCGACCGCGCCGGGAGTTTAGCCGCTTTTCTGCTGATTCGTAGGCTGGAACAAGCTCTGGACAGTTCCGGCATCTATTGAGCTGCCTTTGCCCAAACTGCGTGGAGCCTGTTCCTGCCCGCAGGTTTCATTCCGGGAGCGTATCCTTTGACGCGGCCCAGCGAACGGCGTTTGCCAGGAGCTTGCGGAACTCCGGCTGAGCGAAGTCGTCGACGTGGCCAAGGGACGTGTAGAACGCCTTCCCGCCGAATTTCGTCTGGTTCGTCCAGGCAATCGTTTCGGGATTCTTTTCAGGAATCGCGCCGAACAGCAAAGGCGTTGCTGATTCTGCCAGCGGATTAACGATGTACAACGAACCTTTGCCTTTAATCGAGGCTGCATCGACGCCCTTGAGTATGTCGTGCGGCGAAGTGTTGCCTGCGGCGGTGATTGCAACTTCAGGGCCGACGCCGTAGTGGTTGGTGTAGCTGCCGCCGAAGATGTCCGCGTCCCAGGTGTCCCACGATTCGAAGCCGTCCGGTGGAGCCTGTTTTCTCAGCAGCAATGCGTGGTTGGCAGTACGGATTCCGACGATCGGCTTTCCACGTTCAAGATAATCTCGAATGACCGCCATCTGAGCAGGCGGCAGGACTCGGCGTCGCACACTCAGCAGCAGAACGTCGGCATCGTTCAACACACCGATTCCCGGCAGATCATTCCGTTCCTTTTCATTCGCGAAGACGAAGCTGACTTTGAATTCCTTGCCGAGATAGTCCAGCGCGAACGGAGGCAGCGTTTCGTTCGTTCGGTATTCCTGTTCGGCAATCACGATCGCGACGTGCGGTCGCGTGTCACTCTTAAATCGGAATGGCTTGCCGCCGAGAATCTGATCGCTTGTGATCGTCGGGCAAACCCACTTTTCGATGTGCTCAACGATGAGATCGGTTCCGGTAAAATGACTGACGTAGGGACTCATCTTCGGGTTGTACATCGTGTCGGTCATGTCGCGCATCAGAACGACGTTCTTCCCATTTTTCGCCATCTGCCTCAGTCCGAACGGACGACCAAGCACGCACATGTTCGTGTGCACGCCCAGCAGAATGACGTTGTTGCAGCCCTGACGTTCGAGAATGCTCCAGATTTCTTCGCCGTTGTCGCTGATGAAGTCTCGATTGGCATCGATCTCCAACGCGTCCATCTGAGCCTTCCAGGGCGCCCGCGGGTTTCGTCCCATCGACGCCAGCTTCTTTGCCCATTCTGCATGTTCATCCGGATCGTCGTCCTCGCCGCCATCGGTCTGGTCGATCGGGTACTGGCCGCGTTCTTCCTCGGGGATTTTGTAGCACCACTTGCCGATTTCGAGTGGCAGCTTCTCGACCCGCTCGACGTTCTGTGCTCTCTTCCGAGCCGCGTGATCAGCGTACGCTGCCGTGCAACTGCTGGGTGCGTGAATGATCGTCGCCCCACGCTCGCGAGCCTTCTTCAGAACCTCGTTCATGCGAGGAGCCATTTCGGTACCTCGCCGCACCGCATTGAGACAGTGGTGGTAGTCCCACATGTCGCAGACGATGATCGCCGTCTGGTTCGCGTTCCAGGTTTCAGCTCGAGTGACCGTGTGAAAACGACCGCTGCCCTCGGCGGTTTCTGTCCGGCTGCGAAGTTGAAGCTTCAGCGGCAGCCCTTCGGCAGCGCCCGAGTGATTCGTCAGCCCAAACACGAGGAACGCCGAATAAGCAACCATTAGTGACACAATGAATTGTTGTAGTGACTTTCGCATTGTCGTCGCCCTTGTCTGAACGGAACATTGGAGCGGGCATTGTGGTTTCGCAGCAACTCGATCGGCAAGGAAGCAGCAACTGCCTGCAATCTTGATTGATCGTGCATGGCCGCTCCACTTCTCAGGTTTATTCAACCATCCCGAGGCAGAATTCATCTGACGCAAAGTCGCAAAGCCGCTAAGTTTCGCAAAGAAACTCCACGATGTGTCGACGGAACTGAATGATTCAAATCTTCAGATCGCCCCTCTGATGCACTCTACTTCTTTGCGTTTTCTTTGCGGCTCTGCGACTTTGCGTCAGACTTCAGAGATTCAACAACTCTTCCTCTGAGCCAATTAGAGATTCATCAACTATGCACTCAGGACTTATCTCGAACGGCGTTCGAATTCGAATAGTCGGCGTGCTGCTCTTACTGAGTGGACAATTTGCAATTGCGCAGGACGCTCCCGAAATCCCGCCGCGCAAAGGGCGTTCGTCCAATGTCAGACTGTTCAACGGCAAAGACCTGAGCGGCTGGGTTGGCGATCAGAAACTCTGGAGCGTCGAAGACGGTGAGATTGTCGGACGCAACACTGAGCCGCTTGAAGTCAGCACTTACCTGCTGACCGAAGTCGGCTTTTCGGATTTTCGGCTGACGTTCGATTTCAAACTGGTGCAGTCTGAGATGCACTCGGGCGTCGCGTTATGGGGCAAGGTCGATCCTGAGAAGGGCGACGAGTTTGCTTACGTCGGGCCGTTGGTGATGTTTCCGTCGAATTACGGAATCTGGGATCTCTACGGTCGCGAAAAAATTCACGACAACGCGGAGAAGGCAAAGGCCGTCGGCCATCAGCACGACTGGAACCGCATCGAAATTCTCGCTCAAGGCAACCGTATTCGGACCGTGCTGAACGGGACGTTGATCTCCGACTGGCGCGACCCGGAACCCGAACGGCTGGTTGAAGGTCCAATCGGTTTGCAGTTGCATTCGAACAAGGTTCCGCAGGAAGTTCGATTTCGAAAACTGTTGCTGGAAACGTTTCCCGAGGATCGACTGGCGACTCTGCCCAGCGAGGCGAGAATCGAAACGGTCGGAATTCGCAAGCTGGAACTGAACGTTGCACCTGATTCGCCGGAAGTCTGGACCAGGCATCACGAAGTCGTGATTCCCGACGACGTACTTGCTCCTGTCCGACGCCTTGGTTTCAAGCAACGCACGGCGGGGTTTCAGCCAGCAGAACGAGACCCTTACTACGCGGTCATCCAGAAGGCCCGCGAACTCGATCTGGCGACGATGAAGAAAGCGGCCAGCGAGTTTCGTCAGAAACGCCAGACGGAAGCGTTCAACGGAAAATACAAGGACCAGCCCGCGTACGACTTTCCAGACTTCGTCGACCTCTACGGTGCTCCGGATCTTTACCACGGAAAACTGATCACGCTGCAAGGACACTTAAGAAAACTCAGCTCGTTTTCGCCGGACGAAAATCCGTACGGGATCGAGGGACAACTCTGGGAAGGCTGGTTGTACGACCCGCACGGCCAGAATCATCCGGCAGTTATTATCAGCGTCGAAAAGGAAGACAGCCTCGAAGAAGGAACCGAGCTTGTCGTCGATCACGTTTCGGTTACGGGCTACTTCTTCAAGAACTACGGCTACGAAGGTCAGGACACTTACCGTTTCGCTCCGATGCTGATCGCGCAAAAGATCGAGCATCATCCACGTGCTGAATCGATTAACCCGTTCAACCTCGGGTTAAGTGCGAAGATGCAGCTTCTGGTTGCCGCCCTTGCGACGCTGATGGTTGGCCGGTTTGGGCTCAAAATCTGGAAGGCCTCGAAGGCTGATGAACTGAAACGTCGAGAGACTCGCGAGATCGCCTCAGCCGAAGACGCCGAACCAACATTCGACAACATCGTTGACTCCGGCGGCGTGCCGGAATTCCCAACCGAATAAGCAGCCTTTGCAAACGATCCTGCAACCCACGGATCAGAACAGACCTTTTTTAGCCGCTTTCAAATCAGGCAATGAAAGTCGCCACTCGGCGGTGAAAAAATCAGGTTCAATCGTGACGCTGACAGAGGAGAGGTCAGGGTCGGTCTGCTTCGACAGTTCCTCTTCGGTCAGTTGCTCGAACTTAGTGAGCCGTTGAATCCTGGCGAGACTTCCTTGAAATTCCGCGCCACGATTCTTGAGCAATGGCGAGCCGTATGGAGATTCAGGGGCGGGCACTTTACTCCCTTGCTCCATCGCCTGAACGTTTCGGATCATCTCGTCCAGACGTTTGAGATTGGACCCGAAAAAGACGGCGACGTGCTTTTCGAATTTGACGAACCGGATGCGCGACCACTCAGCGCCGCCTGTGACGGCGAGCGGAGTTTGCATGTCTGAAGCTTCACTGAGTCGAACTTCCATGATGTCGACGGCCTGACCTTCTCGTTTCTCCGCCTCGGGATGAAAGATAAAAACGGGCTTCGCTTTGGCCAGCACACTCAACTCAAGGGCAGCCTTCTGTTTCTCGCGAAGTTTTTCTTGAATCAGCTTTTCAATCTGAACCGCTCGATGGGCAACTTCAGGTACCTCGCTGGCTTTGGCGCCGGCGACCAAAGGCAACGCCGGCTCACCGATCAGAACGAGCCTCGTGGTGGCCGACTGTCGTTTTTCAAAATCGTCATCGGCCAGCCGGGCGATCAGGCCGCGAACAATTGCCTGAGTTTTCTTCCGGTCTTCTTCGTTGTCGGCAGCGCCAAAAGCACTTCGATCGACCAGTGCCGCGAGGCTTTGAATTTCGCTCATCAGCACGTCGGGCTGTTCGGTCTGAAAGATCGCGGCCATTGAAATGAGACCGCACGCCGCATCGAGTTGTTCCTGGTAAATTCCGACTTTGTAACGCTCGGTCAGCGGCCAGATTTCACCGAAGAGGCCAAGGATTTCGAGTTGTTCGAACTGGCTCATGAATTTCCGGCTGAATATTTCCCGCCAGACTCCCCACCATTCTCCACGCATTTCACGCACCAATGCCACCACCGCAGGCTGAATCAAAGAAGCGTCCGTCCGGGCAGCGTGCCCAACGAGCAGGTTTCCGGTCGGCAGGCCAGCCAGCGAAACGCCTTCGGCTGGCGGCGAGAATTCAACCATGCGCTGCTG
>JADHNX010000007.1 GCA_016779365.1 Planctomycetaceae bacterium | reverse complement strand
TGTGGGTCTGGCCGATTCTGGCTCTGCAGACGCCGCACATATGCATTCACCGTCCCGCGATCCACGCTCAGAAGACGTGCGATCTCGCGATTGGAATGCCCGGACTGATGAAGTGTCTCAATGGAATGAATCTTCGACATCGAAAGTCGGTTCGACATGCTGGTTACCTCCAGCACTATCGTGCTCAAGGCCCAGCAGAACCGCTCCTTCAATGGCCGATTTTCACCCGCAAATCAATGGCCGGTTTTGCCCGCAAACTGACACCAGGCTGACTCCACTTGAGTCACAGCAACCCGGGAACCACACCAGTTCAAACTGAAATCATGGGGAGAGGGACGGTATGCGCTATTCAATCCAACGCAACGAAGTCGCGATGTAACAGCATGCACCGATGACAACCATGAATAATCCGCGTTAGTAGTACTTCGACCAAGCGGGGCTCCATGCATCGAAAGTTCCTGTCAGAAAATCCGCAAGATGTTGCCGTCAGCAAATACGGGGTAACGGAGCTCCGGTCGGTTCATCGACGGGCTGTGGCTGGCCGAGCGTTCGCTGAATGGTCACTGGGCTAAGTTGACTGGTCCCCACCGTTCCAACGGAAGCGGCGTGTGCGCACATGGGGAGTGAGCGAAGTCCGGCAACGGCCGCTTCCGATGCTTCCGATGCGATAGCTGCCACAAGGACTCCTTCGGAGGCAATGTGAAGAGGATCGAGTCCCAGCAGTTCACTGGCTCCTCGCACGTCGGAACTGACCGGGAGCTGCAATTCGGTCAGTTGAAAACTGTGACCACAGGCCGCGGCCCATTCATGCAGGACGGCCGAAACTCCACCGCGAGTCGCGTCGCGAACGGCTCTGAGCTTTGTTCCGGCGGAGTTGCGCAACATTGCGACAACGTCGATCAGAGAGGCTGAGTCCGACCGGGGAGGCGGGTCGAAGGCCAGTTCTTCGCGGGCACACAGAACCGCGATGCCGTGCCTGCCAATCGGACCTGAGATCAGGACGACGTCGCCCGGCTGGATAGTCTGAGGTCCCGGCGGCACGGGGTCAATCAGTTCTCCGATGCCAGTGGTGTTGAGGAACATACCGTCGGCGGTTCCACGAGGAACGACTTTCGTGTCGCCCGCGACGACTTCAACAGAGCACTCGGCTGCAGCCCGCGCGAC
Source organism: Planctomycetaceae bacterium (assembly GCA_016779365.1). Taxonomy (GTDB): domain Bacteria; phylum Planctomycetota; class Planctomycetia; order Planctomycetales; family Planctomycetaceae; genus JABMPE01. The sequence goes on along the minus strand of JADHNX010000007.1, from coordinate 25,109 downwards.
GCTGTCAAGCACCCGGATCAGTATCGAGATCGGAAGCCCCTCCTCAAGAATCAGCGAGAGAGTGAGCCACTTAGGGACGGCGCCGGAAACCGCGAGATCGTTGACCGTTCCATGGACGGCGAGCGACCCGATGTCCCCTCCCGGAAAGAACAGTGGCGAAACGACAAAGCTGTCCGTGGTCACGGCCATCCGCCGCCGGGTTGTGTCGATGTGCGCCGCATCGGGCAGTGCACCGCGCTGAAGACTGCGAAAGCGCGGGCAAATCAGCTCGTCAATTAGACGGCGTGTCAGTCGCGCACCCTCACCGTGCGCCAGAGTGATGCGTTCGCTGCTTTCATCAAACTTCACTGGGCAGTTCAACTGCCACGCGGGAACAGTCATGTGGCGGCTTCCTCTGGCGAAACACTTGAATTCTGTGGCATTTTCTCCGGCGTGGTTGTTCGGTAGCGAAAGTATGCGGCGCAGGCTCCTTCAGACGACACCATCGGTGCTCCCAGCGGCGAGTCTGGGGCACATCGGGTGCCAAAGTGCGGACACTCATTGGGCCGCAATCGCCCAGCCAGCACGTCAGCGGCCGGACAGTCGGTCTTTTCGTTCGATGCAATGACTCTGCATTCGTCGAACGGAAATCGTGCACGAGTGTCAAATTGTTCGAACTCCGTCCGTAGCCGGTATCCGCCATCCGGGATCACACCAAAGCCCCGCCACGGACAGTCTTCGATCTGATAGACGCGATTAACGGCGTTCTGGGCAAACTCATTCCCGTCCCGGCGGACACTGCGTTCATACTGGTTCGCGACGACCGCATGTCCGGCTTCAAGATGTTGGATGCAATCGCGAATGCCTTCCAGCAGGTCGATCGGTTCGAAGCCGGTGACGACGACGGGAATGCGGAACCGCTCCACGAACTCACGGTATGAATCAAAGCCAGTGATCGTGCAGACGTGTCCGGCGGCGAGGAATCCTTCAACGCGGTTTCCCGGCGCAGTCATCAGAGCTTTCATCGCCGGCTGGACACGGACGTGTGACACTAGCAGTGAGAAGTTGTTGAGTCCCAGTTCGCAGGCCTGCAGCGCGGCAAGGGCTGTTGCCGGAGCCGTCGTCTCAAACCCGACGGCAAAGAACACCACGTGCTGATCAGGATTTTTCTGTGCGAGTGCGACAGCATCCAGCGGCGAGTAGACGATGCGGACACGACCACCTTCGGTACGCACGTCGAGCAGCGAACGTTGATTGCCAGGAACACGCAACATGTCACCAAAACTCGCAAGTGTCACTCCGTCACGCAACGCCAGTTGCTGAGCGAAGTTGATATCATCCGCCGGAGTCACGCAGACCGGACATCCGGGCCCATGAATCAGTTCGACGGTGTCGCGAAGTTCTTCCTCAATGCCGTGTCGTAGCAGGCTGTGCGTCTGTCCGCCGCAGACTTCCATCAGCACCCACCGCCGAGTGGCCGTGCGTCGAATGTCCTCAACCAGTCGTCGAGCCGATTTGGAATTCCGAAACTCATCCACGTACTTCACGCCCGCACCTCCGCATTATTCTCGGGAGTCGGATTATCGTCATCCAGGCCGAGTTGTCGAAGTTCTTCGAGCAGTCGCTCAGCGGCGACGGCGTCAATTCGACTGATCGCGATGCCTGCATGGACGACGACGAACTCACCAATCTCCGCATCGGGGACACATGCCATGTGACAGACTCGCCGGACACCATCAAACGCGATGGATGCACGGCCGAAGACCGGATCATGATCCAACCACTCGACGACCTGCCCTGGAATTCCTAAGCACATGACTCGTTCTCCCGATTCTTCGACGTAACCAGGCCGCGTTTCAATTGTGCCTGACCAATCGCCAGCTGACCTGCGGCCAGGCCGCCATCGTTGGGAGGGACGATTCCCGGAAGTCCCAGCGGTTGCGAATGATGCCGCAGTTCCGCAGCAATCAACTCAGTCAGTACGCGATTCTGAAAACAGCCACCAGCGAGCACCACGGGCCAGTCATTAAAAGCTGATGCGATCGATGCGGTTGCATAGGCGAGGGCTCGATGAAACCTCATCGCCATCGTACCGGCGGATTCACCGGCATGCCGATCTGCAAGGAGTTGCCGGATCATCGGCCGCCAGTCGAGTTGCCTCAGGGGCACGGAATCATCGACCGGCAACTCATAACGACCGGTTGAATCCTGACCACAGACTGCTTCCAGTCGCATGGCCAGTTCTCCTTCGAACCGTGCTTCGCCCGCGTTGAGAATGATGCACGCAACGCCGTCGAATAATCGGCCGGCACTTGAACAGCGCGGACCGACGCCCCGCTGCGTCAGACGGCGAACAAGATCGATCTGCCGGTGACTTGCAAACTGTTTCGACCATTCGACTGCGGCCTTGTGTTCGCCTGCATCCGTCAACAATGATAGAGCAACTCGCCACGGTTCGCGGATTGCCCGCTCGCCGCCAGGTAGGGCAATCGGTCGCAGTGAGGCGACTCGCTGAAAATCGTGATCAGTCGCCAGTAGGAATTCACCACCCCACAACGTGTCGTCGGTTCCGTAACCAGTTCCGTCGAAGGCGACACCCAGGACTGTCTGGCTCAGCCAGCCGTGCTCCAGCATTGCGGCGGCAATATGTGCATGATGGTGCTGCACACGGATGGCAGGTAACTCCGCCTCTGCGGCCCATCGTTCGGCCCAGCGGGTAGTGAAGTAGTCTGGATTCAGATCGCAGACAACGGCGTCCGGTACAGTCCGGTACAGGTCCAGCAGGTGGCGAGTCTGCTGGACAAACCGCTCGCGTGTGGCGAGTGAGTTGAGATCACCGATGTGCGGCCCAAGAATGCTCTGCGACCCATTGCACAGAGCGATAGCGGACTTTTGATGGCCACCAACGGCGAGTAATGGTCGAGTTGCTTCTACGGGCAGTGGTAGCGGCGCGATCCCGCGGGCGGCGCGGATGGTGACGGGGCGTCCGGCGATGATGCGAACGACACTGTCGTCAATGGGACGGATGATACGCCGATTGTGCTGCAGGATCAGATCGGCAATCGACACGAGGTCGAGTGCGGCTGTGTTGTCTTCAAATGCGAGTGGTTCGCCGTCGGCATTGCCGCTGGTCACGACGAGCGGCCGACCAGTCGTCTCGATCAGCAGCGCGTGCAACGGGGTCGTCGGCCGGAAGACGCCGAGCGTGTTAATTCCCGGTGCGAGCATCGCAACAACGTCGTCGCAAAATTCATCAGGAGTTTCGGTCAGTGGGACGCGTCCAGCCGTAAGGTCGGTTACTAACGGCCAATGTGTTGTTTTGCGGTCGGTGGGCTCCGGCCCTGCGTGAAGCCGTACCGTGCTTTCCGGCGACAGAATTACAATCGGGTTCGCGGGGTCGAAAAATGCGGCCCGGTCAGCTTCTGTGAAGAGATCCGCGAACCGGAGGTTAAGCATGACAGCGAGCGGTTTAGCCGAGCGGTGTTTCCGTTTCCGCAGTTGCTCCACGGCCGAAGTGCTGGTTGCGTCGCACACGAGCTGAAAACCGCCGAGTCCTTTTAACGCGACGATGCCACCGTCGATCAGCACGGCAGCGGCCTGTTCGACTGTGGCCAGTTGAATGGCGGAGTCGTCTCCATCACCATGACAAGCGACAGCCGTGAGCAGAGGGCCGCAATCCGGGCAGGCATTGGTTTGAGCGTGAAAGCGGCGGTTGGCGGGTGCTGTAAATTCGTCGCGACACTGTGGACACAGAACAAAGTTGCTCATCGTCGAGTCGCTGCGTTCGTATGGCATTTGGTAGATAATCGAAAACCTTGGGCCGCAGTTCGTGCAACTCGTGAAGGCGTATGAGTGCCGGCGGTCGTGTGTGTCGGCGATCTCACGCAGGCAGTCTTCGCACACGGGCAGATCGCGCGGGACCGCTGTAGCGAGTCTGCCGGACGCCGCCCCTCTCTCGATTTCGAAGGCGACGCAATTGATGGCAGCGACGTCTGTGCGACCTAGTGTCTGTAGTTCGGCGGCCGCTGGCAGCGCGTTCGCGAGTTGGTCCGCAAAGGACTCCAGCGCCGCAGTCTCACCCTCGACATGCACTCGCACTCCGTCCGACTGATTCGACACTCTGCCTGTCAGGCCGAATTCTGTCGCCAGCCGGGCGATGGCTGGCCGGACTCCGAGCCCCTGGACTCGGCCGCTCAGGATGAACTGGGCCGCCTGCTTCGCATCGGTAGGGAGCACGACGTCAGTCATGGCGTTACCGTTTCTGCAGTGACATTGACCGCCGAGATCATCCGGTCGCGGGCTCTCTCCAGAAACTGACACCATTTCTCGATGCCACCGTCGGTCAAAGCGCAAACTGTGAAGGTCTCCAGGTCGGGCTGAATCAGACGGGCATCGACGATGGCGGCGTCGACCGAAAATGGAACATGCGGCAGCAGGTCCGACTTGCTGATCACTACGGCGTCGCTGGTGCGGAACATCTTCGGATACTTGCCGGGTTTGTCGTCGCCTTCAGTCACGCTCAGCAGCACGACACGCAGGTGCTCGGCTAGATCGTGCGAGGCCGGGCAGACAAGATTGCCGACGTTCTCAATGAATAGAAATTCGAAGTCATTGCTGCCGAGTTTCTCCAGTCCGCGCTGGACGAGTGGGATCTCCAGATGACACGCACCCCCGGTCGTCAGTTGCTCGACTGGACAGTGTGGGGCGAGTCGCTGTGCATCGCGGTCTGTCGCGAGATCGCCGACGAGCACTGCCATCCGTCGCTGCCCGCGCCAGTGTTTCGCAGTGGCTTCAAGAAGACTCGTCTTGCCGGCCCCTGGCGACGAGAGCATGTTGATGACAAGCGTGCCTCGCCGCGCAAAATCACAACGCATTTCCTCGGCCTGTCGCTTTAGCTCGGCTTTGATGTCGCGATTGACCGGGATGGTTGTGGTGACGCTTGTCATGTCTGTGTCTCCTTTCAATTCGGTTGAGTTGTTACGGGTGACGCCGTGCGGAGCTCGACGTCGAGCAACCGGAACTCATCGCCGTGAGTAATGCGCACCTGGTTCGAACCGCATGCGATGCACTGAAAGCGGAACGACTCGATATTGAATTCGTTACTGCAGTCACGGCACACTGCGGTTAGCGGCACTTCTTTTATCTTGAGCGTGGCACCGCAGCACGGCGTCGCATCGACCTGCTGCTGGAAGGCAATCTCGACCAGCGTCGGTTCGACTCCGGACAGCGGACCAATTTCGACCCGCACCACTTCGACAGTTGCGCCGTTATGTCCGGTCAGCAGCTTGCCGACTTGTGTCAGCAGGGCTCGCACCAGTGAGGCTTCATGCATGATATACAGACTCAGGGTAACTCCTGTCGCGTACCGCTTCGTTGCATTCTTCCGACCATTCAGCGGCGATCGTTTCGATAATCAGGTCAAAGGCCTCTGCGACGCATGGTGACAACTCGGCGAAAGCGTCGAATCGCTCGCCTTCAACACCGAACACAATGACTTCCTGCGGCAGAGTTCCCAGGCGATCGGCCAGTTGCAGCACCATCGGCAGTCCGAACGCGTGACTGTTGGCCGAGCGGAGTGACGAGACTTCCAGCGTCGGCCAGGTCCAGCGATGCAGACGCGGTGAGTCCGTCGAGGCAGCCTGCTGAGGGCCACCTGGCAGACACGCATCGCAAATCACAAGACGGTCGAATTCGTCGAGCCAGTCCAGCAGGTGACTAGGAGTCGATGCCAAACGAACCTCCACATCGGGTGGCACGAGTTTGTCCAGCGCGTCTGCGATAAGCCAGCCGATGCGGTCGTCTCCGTGCGGGCTGCCAGTGCCGGCGAACAGTGTGCGTGGTTTAGATTCGGCATTCATGCCTGTTTCCCGCGATCAAGCGTCAGTTTCAGGAAGTGCGTTGAGCAACTGATGCATGGGTCATAACACCGGACCAGCCGCTCGCACTCGCAGGCGATGTGATCGTCATTACCGTCAAGCACGCGCGGCAGCCAGTCGCGCAGGTCGGCTTCGATCTGTTGCTGATTCTGCGATGTCGGTGGGACGATCTTTGCGAACGTGACGAGTCCCGCATCGTCGACTTCGTAGCGATGGTAGATCAGTCCGCGCGGAGCCTCGGTAGCAGCGCATCCCGATGAGGCTCGATGCTCATAAGAAACTCGCGACGGTGAGAACTGTTTGTAATCGCGGATGATCGCAATCGCTTCTTCATACGCATGTACCAGTTCCAGGCCGCGGGCGACGATCGACTGGAACGGATTCCAGCAAGGCCAGTCGATGTCGATGCCATCGGCGAGTACCTTTGCTTCGGGAAACAGTTGCTCGCGGTTGAGGTTGATGCGTGCCAGCGGACCGACGTGATAACTGGCATGTCCGTCCGTTCGGCCACTATGCAGCGCTGTCGAGTGTTCGACGTGAAACTCTTCGTAGTAGTTTTCGTAATCTTCAACGGCGACGGAAGTGCCGCTGGTCGACGCGACATGGCCTTCGTTCATTGCATATTCGTCGGGATGCTGAAGTGCGACCATGTCGTACGCTCGTGTGAAGTCCGGGAAGTCAAGCGTAGCGACCCAACGCGTGGTGGCGATGGCTGCTTCGAGACCCCATTCAAAGTCGGGCAGCAGCCTGAGCAGGTCGTCTTTCTTTGGAGCTTTGAAAAAACCGCCGACAGCAACGTTGATCGGATGAATGGCTCTTCCGCCGAGTACTTCGAGCAGTTCGTTGCCATGCTTCTTGAGCCGCAATCCGCGATTCACTTCGTTGGGAAACCGGCTCGCCAGATCAATGCCACTGTCGACTCCGTAAAAGTCCGGAGCGTGCAGCAGATGCATATGCAGTGCATGACTTTCGATCCATTCACCGCAGTAGAGGAGTCGACGCAGACGACGAATCTCCGGCGAGATCGTGACGCCCAGTGCCGCTTCGAGCGCATGCACGGCGCTCATCTGATACGCGACGGGGCAGATGCCGCAGATGCGAGCGGTGATATCCGGCACGTCTTCGAGCGCCCTGCCGCGCAGAAACGCTTCGAAGAATCGCGGCGGTTCATAAATACTGAGCTTTACGTCATCGACACGCTCGCCATCCAGCCGCACATACAGCCCGCCTTCGCCTTCGACCCGGGTCAGGGCTTCGACTTTGATCGTGCGGGTTTTGGTCATGACTGAGCCTCCGTGCCGCTGTTGACTTCAAGACGATCACTTGCCGCCTGAAACTCGGGGGCTGCTGCGTTGAAGTTGCGGAGCAGCGGGACGAGTTGCTCGCGCGTCGAGCCGGTGGACTCATAGTGATCGGTCAGGCTGTTGCAGTTTGGTTGTGCGGCGGGGCCGAAGCAGCCGTAGCAGCCTCGATCGTACGCCGGACAGATCGCGCCGCAGCCGGTTTGCGTAATCGGGCCGAGGCACGGAATCCCCTGAGCGACTTCTACGCACACCGTTCCGCGACGCTTGCAGTCGAGGCACACACTATGAGTCCGCGTACGCGGCTTGCGTCCGGCGACCAGGGCCGCAATCACTTCGACCAGTTGATGCCGGTTAATGGGGCAGCCACGCAATTCGAAGTCGACCTCCACGTGATCGGCGATCGGTGTCGAAGTGGCGAGTGTCGAAATGAATTCAGGGTGAGCGTAGACGACCCGCATGAATTCTTCGTGGTCGGCCCAGTTCTTCAGCGACTGAATTCCACCTGCAGTTGCACAGGCGCCGATCGTGATGAGGAATTTCGACTGTTGTCGAATGTCCTGAATGCGTTGCGCGTCGTGTGCGGTAGTGATCGAGCCCTCAACCAGCGCTACATCGTAAGGTCCCGGAACGATGCGGCTGGTGGCTTCCAGGAAGTACGCGATGTCGACAACTCCAGCAACGGCCAGCAGATCGTCTTCGCAGTCCAAAAGCGACAACTGGCAGCCGTCGCACGAAGCAAACTTGACGACCGCCAGTTTCGGGCGAGTCGAGGACTGCGTTTGTTCATGTCTGGCTCTGGTGCTCACAGGTCATCCACTTTCAGAATCGACGAAACACGGTCGTAGCGAAACACCGGGCCGTCCTTGCAGAGGAACTCGGGGCCGAACTGGCAATGGCCGCACAGGCCGATGGCACAGTTCATATTGCGTTCCAGCGACACGTAAACGGACTCGGGAGCCAGTTCGCGTCGCAGTGCGGTCTGGATCGTATGCCACATCATGATTTCTGGGCCGCATGTCAGCAGCAGCGTGTCGTCGGGACGCTTCAGCGGCAGGCGGTCCAGCAGTACGGTCACGACGCCGACGTTGCCAGCCCACGCGACATGAGCGCGGTCGACAGTTGTCTGCACGTCAAGTCCTGCATTTCGCCACTCTTCGTATTCATCGGGGTAGAGCAACCCGTCGGGAGAGCGAGCTCCGTACAGCAGTGTGAATTCGCCGAAGTCGTCACGGTTGGCCAGCAGTTCGTAAATCGCCGGACGCAACGGTGCGAGCCCGATGCCACCCGCCACCAGCAACACGTCCTTGCCACGACAGGCGTCCATCGGCCAACTTGAGCCGAACGGCCCGCGAACGCCAATCGTGGCGCCGTCGCCAAGCCGCGCGAGAGCCTGTGTGACGCTGCCGGCTTCGCGAATCGTATGTGGCACAGTTGAGTAATCGGCCGGATCGCCGCTGATCGAGATTGCGACTTCGCCGAGCCCCGGCAGGTACAGCATGTTGAACTGGCCGGGCCGAAAGCAGAATCCGTCCGCCAGAGCGGGTGCGTCGAAGACGAGGTTGTAAGTCGCGACTCCCGGGGTCTCGGGGCGGACCTGCTGAATCCGGGCGGTGAAGGCCAGCCACGGATTTTCCGGCTGACAGGCCACGACGTTCTTAGTGGTCGTCATGGTGTGCCCTCCTGCTCGCTTGTTGCAGCAAGCGCGCGATTTGGAACGTTTCGAATGGTGGCGACTTCAGCGGTGAGATCGATCCCGACCGGACACCACGTTATGCACCGGCCGCAGCCGACGCAGCCTGAGGATTCAAACTGATCTTGCCACGAGGCTAGCTTGTGCGTCAGCCATTGCCGGAACCGGCTGCGAACATTGCTCCGTACAATGCCGCCGTTCATATAACTGAAGTCGATATTGAAGCACGAATCCCACTGCCGTTGCCGCTCGACGTGGTCGCCGGTCAGGTCAGACACTTCGGACACGGTCGAGCAGAAGCACGTCGGGCAAACCATAGTGCAGTTGGTACATGACAGGCAGCGTTTCGCGACGTCTTCCCACTGCGGATGCTCCAGATTGTCCAGCAGCAGATCGCGGATGCCGTCGGTGTTGAGCGTTCTCTGAATCTGGTCGACGGCTTGCTGACGGGCGCGCTCGCCGTGATCGAGTTGATCATCCGCGGCTGGAGTCACCGGCAACCGACCAAGCAGTTCTTCACCGGCATCCGAACTCGCTTCGACGATGAACCCATCGGCGATCTCTGTGAGCGCAATGTCGAACCCGCTTTTGCAGCGAGGGCCGGTGTTCATTGACGTACAGAAACAAGTTGGAGCGGCGGTTGTGCAATTGACCGCGACAATGAACGCCGCCTCGCGACGTTTCTGATAGATGGGATCAACGTAGGCACCGCCGGTGAAAACTCGGTCCTGAATCTTAATTGCTGCGATCTCGCACGCCCGCACGCCGAGAAACGCATACCGTGGCGCGGGTTCGTCGGGTGTTTTCAAGTCCCAGCCGTTGTCGGTGCGGTCAGCAGTCGCAACGGTCGTCAGGGGCGGAAACAGGTACCGCTTCCAGGAGTGCGGACCGACGACGTAGCCGAAATACGCATCATCATCGCGCCGCTCGAGGCGATACTCGCCCGGCTGCTGCTGATCGGTCCAGCCGCGGGGCAGGTCGTCGACCGATTCTATTTCAGCGAAAATGATCGCTCCCTGATCAATCGTTGGCCCAATAACCGTAAAGCCGTCACCTGACAGTTCATCGATCAGCGACTGCAGCCCGTCACGCAGCAGGAAACTGTGGGTTGATGGTGTGCTTTCCGTGGCAGCGGTCATGAATCCTGGCTTTCCTTCACGAGATGGTAGCAGCACTAGGAGACGCAGGAGCCGTCACCGGCTGAGTTTCTCCGAACATGTCGAGCATCTGCAGTCTCGTGGCCAACAGTCGTCGCGAAAGCGCAACTGAAACCTGTTGCATGATCGCGTAGCCAATGTCGTGATCGTCATCGCAAAGCTGTCGTAATTCGGCAGCGGGCAACGCGATCAGCGTACTGTCCTGCAGAGCGGAAGCCCGGACTGCCATCGTCGCGTCCGCGAAGAGAGCCGACCAGCCAATAATCTCACCAGGGCCGATCGTGAGAATACGGGTGCAGCCCTGACGCGGCATGCACATGTCGAGTGCGACAAGGCCGGATGAAACCAAGTACAACCTCTCGCACACGTCACCTTCCTGGTACAGTACCGTACTGGCTGGCACCTGTCGGCTGGCTGCAATTGCAGCCACCTTCTCCTGGTCGCCGGGGCATAATTCCCGCAGGAACGGAGTCGCACTCAGCAATTTCAGAATGTTTCTATCTGCGTTGCTCATCAGCGTCCGTCCATGAGGAAGCGGAGATTGGTGATCTCATGCAGGTCCGGTCGAAAGAACTGCGTCGTGGATCGGTCCTGTTCTGTCTGGGAATAGTATTCGTCCATTGCCCGCAGGACATCTCGACGGCTTACGATCCCGAGCAGCTTTCCGTCCTTGACAACCGGCAGGTGACGGAACGCATGAGTCGCGAAAATAGAGGCCAGTGCAAACATCTCCGTTTCGGGATGTACGCAGGTCGGGTGTGCCCGCATGATCGTCCGCGCCGTCTGTGGAGGTGTTGGCGTACCGTAATAGGAGTCGTCTGACAAATGGGATAGACAATCCCCCTCGGAAATGAAGCCCAGCAGTACGTCTTTCTCGACAACCGGCGCATTCGACAGTTTGTGCTCCAGTAGAAATTGGATGACTTCCGACAGTTTCATGTTTGGCGTAACTGTCTGTGCATTTGTTGTCATGAAGTCGGCTGCTGTGGGAATTGATGGTCTGCTCATGGTAGGGCTCTCCTAGATATCTGAAAACTTTATGCGAACAAACCTCGTCGGTCGTCGCCAGATTGCCAGCTAGTCACTCACAACCCTCCCCATGCCGCCGACTCGTCAGTGCTCCCACTGGATGCCTTGGAATTCGATGGGGAGAACTGCTGCTCCGTGATCTGGTATGACGCGGACCGTGTAATCGCGTGCCGACCGAGTGGTGGCAATCACCCCGCTGAAGGTGAAACCGTTCACGGCACCGGGTAATTCCTCAATTCAATTCTAATTTCATTTCGATGATCTCGGCTGAATGGCCGAGATCGATGTCCGCGTACAGTTGGACCCTCGCCCCGTTGGCCGGCATGCCGTCGAGCCAGCATTCGACGCTGACTCGCGTCTGCCCGTCTTCGGTTGAAGACCGAGCCTGCCCGATCCGCACATTACTCCAGTGCGAACGGACGCTGTCGTTCCAGTCCTGCAGTCATAGTGCAAGTCTCGCGCCATCGGCAGAGCGTTCGGCAAATCCGCGAGCTGCCGGCCGGCAGGCCTGTTCTATGTACTCGTGCAGCATGCGTGTGGCACTGAGCCGAGGCGTCAGCCGCGCCATGCTCTCTTTGGCCCGTTCAACCCAGCGGTGCGGGATACCGTCCTCGTCGCGGTCATAGAATTCAGGGATGACGTAATGTTCGAGCACGTCGAACACACTGGCGGCGTCGCGGCGATACAGGTCGTCGAACGAGCCTCCCTTCCGCGAACCGACAATCCAGCCGGGCCGCGTTTCGGTCGGTTCTTTGGAGTCGATGGCTTCGTCCCACCAACCGTCGAGGATCGACACGTTCAGTCCGCCGTTTACCAGTACCTTCATCCCGCTGGTGCCACAGGCTTCGTTTTGACGCAGCGGCGTGTTGAGCCACACATCGCCCCCCGCTATGAGGTGTTGCCCGAGCACCATGTCATAGTCTTCGAGGAAGATCGCCCGACCGCGCAGTTCTGGCTGGCCGAGAAACCGCGTCATCTTCTGTACGGGTTCCTTGCCGTAGCCGTCATTCGGATATGCCTTCCCTCAGACGAGAAGCTGAACGGGGCGATGTTCGTCAAGCAGCAATCGCTTCAGTCGGTTTGGATCGGGCAGCAGCAGCAGATTCGCTCGCTTGTACGTGGCGAAGCGACGGGCAAATCCAGTTGTCAGAACATTTGGATCAAGAAGTGTGCCGACGTCACAGTTCCCACCGCTTGAATCACCAGTCCGCGACTGGCTATCGCAGCGTCCGCTGATGTACACGCTCAGATCCCGCCGCCGATCATTGCGGAAGGACCAGATTCGTTTGGCTGACAGTTCGCGGACTCGTTGCGAGACCTGGTCGAGCCTGTCCTGCCAGAGCGTCCCGCCCGTTGCGTCGCCCCACAGTTCGGCAGCCCGGCGGGAAGCCCACGTCGGAACGTGTACACCGTTGGTGATCGCCCGCATGGGCACTTCGTGACGTGGCCAGCGAGGAAACAGCACACCAAACAGGTCCCGGCTGACGTGCTCATGCAACTGGCTGACCGATTCATTCGTGACACCTGCAGCTGCCACGACGAATCATCCACAACTGCCTTCCCTGTATTGATTGGGCCTCAAGAGCCTGCAGCATTCGTTGCTCAAGGTGGAGTGTCGAACTCAACCGAGCCATTCGGGTTTGACGATCATGACGAATCCCAGTGCGGCGATGACAATGCCGCTCAGCAGTTTCAGCCAACGGCCGTGTCTCTCCTGCATTTTCCGCCGGCCCAGCGTGACGACGACCAGTCCAACCATCACGCCGTCGTCGAACATGTACGCAAGGTTGTAGAGCAGCAGGTACGCGTAGTTCTGCCACGCCGGAAGTTCTTGCATGGTCAGAATTTGCGTGTACAACGCCGGTAGCCCCGCTGTGCAAAGCAGCTCGATGATGTTAACCAGAACGGCCAGTACAGACGCGCCGGCAATTGCCCCCATGAGACTTTCTGCAGTGACAATGCGACGGACTCGAGCATACAGCCCCGGCTTCGCGCTGTCCGGGATCGACAGCGACAGGCCCTGCTTGAAGGCGAAGAAATCCTTGATGTGAATGCCGCCGATTCCGATGGCCAGGCATCCAAGCAGAACCTGCACCCAGCGCAGCAACCCCACCAGCAGAAACACATTCAGCCACGCCGCCATGAATGCGAAGTAGGCGACTCCACTAATCAACACGAAGGTGCCGGCGACTGCCAATATCTTCCAGCGGTCATGCAGGTTCACGAGCACAGACAGCAGAAACAATAGCACCCACATTGCGCACGGGTTAAAACCGTCGACCAGTCCCACCGCGATCGTGAACAACGGCAAACCCATTGCTTGTGCGCTCAGTTCACCGAAGACTGGCAGATCGATTGAGTCGCCGGCTCTGCCTGGGCCTGACTCCGAAGGTGAGTCGGCATCACCCATCGGCGGCGGAAGATCTGCCCCCGGCAGTGGCAGCGGCATGGTCGGTAGCGGGGCGACCGGAAGCGGCAACAGTTCGGTCGCTTGGGTGTTTTGATCGGTGTCGTACAGGTCTCTGGCGCCATCGTTGGCTGGCTGAATGTCGGCCCCCCGTGGTTCGACCTGAGCCACCAGAAAGAACGGTAGCGCGGCCGCGGAAGCAACGAACGGAACTGGTCGTGGACTCCAACGAAGCCCTCGGACAGTTCGAGGGGCGTTTTCAACGCGGGCGCTCGATCTGGCTTCTGACGTTTTCTCGGGACAGGCCAGCGTCCAGGTTGTCAGGATCTGATCGAGTCGATGTCCCGTCGTGGAATCACGATCGTAACCCACGACCAGTTGATTGCAGAAGTGGAACACCGGGACGCTCGCCGCCGCTGTTCGATAATGCCGTGTCAGCCGATTCAGTTCGTCACTCGCGGTCGTATCCGAAATAATTTCACGGTACTCGATCTCCAGACCCGGATATTTCTTCAGCAATCCTGGCAGAAACTGCTTAGCACTCGCACAGCGCTGGCAGTCGCTGCGAACAAACACCGTCATGCGAAGCATAGCTTCGACGCGAGCACTGAAGGCGTCGATATTCCCGCAGTCAGTGACCACCTGGCGACACGAATAAACCAGCGGGATTGACGCGAACTGAACACGGAAAGCCTTGCAGATTTGCTGGAAACGTGCCTCATTGTCCGGCTCGCCGAGGTCGAGAACCGTGACGATAACCCCGGCCCTCTTAACAAGGCGGTCACGGAGTCGCTGCGCAGAATCGACCGTCGAGGGCGTTTCGTTCCGGACGTAAATCTCCACCGGAATGCAACGACCCTTTGGTCTCTCGAGTCGCTCCGATGCGGGCTGATCTTTGGCATTTGCAGACTGAATTAACAGCAGCGTGGCCACCGCGCAATATCCCCATGCTGTGAATTGCCTCGAGCTGGTTTGCCTACCTGGAATGTGCTTCATGGTGCCTGCCAGAACCGGGGCGTTTCCATTGATAACTGTTGGCAGGACACCTCAGCGATTGGCATACCGAACGGGTTGCAATTCGCACGGTCGTTTATCAATTCGCATGGATGCTGGCAGTCGACAAGTTCCTTCGATGAAAGCAGCCGAGTTTTCTCGGGGTGGCTCAGATGGATCGACTGGCGATTGAGTCAAGCGGAAGGCCGCTTTAATCGACTTTAAGACGCCGGTGAATCATCTGCCAGATCACCGGCGCCAGCTTTCGGAAATGTCCGAGTCGCTCACCTGGCTGGTGTCGGGCTAACGGCAACTGTCCACAGCAGTGTCCAATTCGCACTTGTCGAGCGATGCCGCACACTATTGATCGCGGCCTTCGTTTTCTTGGTGGCTTCGCCACTCAAAGCAGTTCAAGTAGATCGAATGAGGCTCGCCGGAGGAGCCTTGGCCGATGAAGAGTCCGTTGGTTCAGGCCGCCCCTGAGTGGCTCGTCGTGCGAACGGCGAATCGGTACATCGCAATCAAAACGGCTGACAGAACGAGTAACGAAACAACCTCGATCAAAGTTGGTGATACGTAGCTGCCGAGTTTCAATGACGTCCAACCAAAGAATGCCAGCAGGCCGAGCAGCACACCCATTAGTGATTCGCCCGCGATGATTCCCGACGCCAGAAGAACGCCGCGTTTCTCGCCAGCGTCGGACGAACTGTGGCTCGTGATCATCCAGTTGAGAATGCCGCCGAATAGAATGGGAACCGACAGTTCGGCCGGCAAATAGATTCCGACCGCAACCGGCATTACGTGCAGACGGAAACTGCTTTTCTTTATGGCCAGCGGAATATCAGCCAACAGAATCAATACGGCGAGTCCAACTCCCCAGCCGACCATATCCCAGGGAATGTTGCCATTACCGAAGAAACCTTCGGCGAGCGATGCAAACAAACCGGCCTGAGGGGCAACCAGCTCTTCGCCGCCGATACCGCCTGTGCCGGCGTTCAATGATCCCTCGTGTAGAATCGTCAGGACGGGAGCCATTATGAACGCCGCGCCGAGCACTCCCAGAACTTGAGCGATCTGCTGGTTGCGCGGACTCGCGCCGACGAGTTGCCCGGTCTTCAGGTCGTTACAAACGTCGCCTGCCGTGCAGGCAACGCAACAGACGACGCCGGCCACGCCGAGCATTGCCAGGATGCCGGCCCTGCCCGAGTAATCCCCAACCCACAACATCAAGCCCGTGAGCAATACCGCCGAAATCGTCATTCCTGAAACCGGACTGTTCGAATTTCCGACCAGGCCGACGATATAGCTGGCGACGGCCGTGAAGAAAAACGACAGAACCAGCGCCGCGACGGTTGCCAGCATCGTGATGCCGATCGACCGGTCAAGTAACACGAAATAAACTCCGAACACAACCGCCGCACAGAACAGACCAAGACTCAGCATGTAGCCGAATTCCAGATTCCGTTCAGGCGGTGCGAGATCTACTTCCGAGCTTGGGCTCGACGATGTCCCGCGCGATCTCACCTGTTCTACCAATTCCCGGAAAGCCGCTGTGATTCCATGCCGAACGCTCCAGATCGCGGACAAGCCACCGACGATCATCGCCCCCACGCCGATGTAACGAATTTCACTCGACCATAGCGAAAAGGCGTGATCTACGGCCAACGACTCGGTTGGCCCATAACTAAGCAACGGCATCAGAAGGTACCAACCGAGGGCTCCGCCAAGAAACACCTGGCTCGCGACGGGGAGTCCAACGATCAATCCCACGGCCACAAGCGCCGGGGACACGTCCATTCCAAAGTACCACGTCCGTCCACCGGCCCTGGTCGCATGCTCGACGCTGGATTTCAACACGCCCAGGTATCCGGCACAGAACTTGATGATCGCCCCCACTGCTAGACCGCCAAACACCAGTCGCGTCCCCACGGCCACGTGTCCGTCCTCGTCGTGCTCGGCCGCTCCTGCTTTCAGCACTTCGGCACAGGCGACACCCTCGGGAAACTTGAGTTCTGTTGACTCGACGACAATCGCCTGTCGCATTGGAATCATCATGAGGATTCCGAGCAAGCCGCCTGATAATGCGATGAGAGTTGTCGTCCAGAAATCAAACTCTGACCAGATACCGGTAATGATCAGAGCTGGCATCGTAAAGATGATGCCAGCTGCCAGGGATTCTCCCGCCGATGCAGTCGTTTGAACGAGGTTCGCTTCGAGAATCGATCGCCGGTTAAACAGACCTCGCAACACGCCCGTCGCGAGCACCGCCGCGGGAATAGACGCAGAAACGGTCATCCCCACTCGTAGCCCCAGATACACGTTCGCCGCACCCATCACGACCGACAGTATCAGTCCGGTGGATAAAGACATGACGGTGAGTTCACGGTCGTCCGAAACCGAGTGTGGTCGCTGAAGATTCGTAGTCGACATGATTTCTCCACCGCGTGATAGAGCCTCTGGGTAGGAGCATTGTCGTTCGATGCTTCACGATCCAGCAAGAGCTCAAGGTTTTTGAAGCATGTGTAGTCACTCGTTTATTAAGTTGGGCAGAGGCCTGATAGTGGATTCCGCCTGAGCTACTTTTCGTCACCGCACAAAGCCGGCTTCCATGATCGCTTCGTGCGGCTTCGCACGTTCCTGTGCCGAAGTGTGAGGATCAGTCACAGTTGATGTTTGACTCTTTCAATCTCCGCTGCCGTGGTGCGAGCTTACGGAGTACGAAGCACGCATTGCTCGAGGCGAACGACGCATTGGGCACTTCCCGTTTCACTGAGGCCGCACGATCGGCACGGGACATGCTTCTGTCGCAGCCTTAGCAGTGCAGTTTTAGCCGTAGTTTTGTCCCGCTGTCATCTGGAGTTGAGCATGTCGCGATCCGTCATGATGGATGGTAATGAGGCGGCGGCTTCGGTGGCTCACAGGCTCAGTGAAGTCATTGCCATCTATCCCATTACGCCCGCATCTCCCATGGGCGAACTCTCTGATGCATGGTCGGCGGCCGGTCGCAAGAACATCTTTGGGACGGTGCCCTCCGTCATCGAAATGCAAAGTGAAGCCGGCGCGGCCGGGACGGTTCATGGTGCGTTACAGGCGGGAGCTCTGACGACGACGTTCACAGCGTCACAGGGCCTGCTCCTGATGATTCCGAACATGTTCAAAATTGCGGGCGAG
The DNA here is from genome assembly GCA_016779365.1 of Planctomycetaceae bacterium. Lineage (GTDB taxonomy): Bacteria > Planctomycetota > Planctomycetia > Planctomycetales > Planctomycetaceae > JABMPE01. The sequence continues at coordinate 7,503 of JADHNX010000007.1, read as the reverse complement.
CTGACTCCGACCGTCTTTCATGTCGCCGCGCGATCTATCGCGACGCATGCATTGTCCATCTTTGGAGATCACAGCGACGTCATGGCCGCTCGCTCAACAGGTTGGTCGATGCTGTGTTCCGCTTCGGTGCAGGAAGCTCACGATTTCGCCCTCGTTGCTCATGTGGCGACGCTGAAGACTCGGATCCCGTTTCTGCACTTCTTCGATGGTTTTCGGACGTCGCACGAAATCAACCTGATCGAGGAACTCTCAGACGACGACCTGCAGGCGATACTGCCAGTGGACCTTGTTCAGGCACACCGCGAGCGATCCCTGAGTCCGGACCGTCCGGTTTTGCGAGGTTCTGCTCAGAACCCGGACGTATTTTTCCAGGCGCGCGAAGCGGCAAACTCGTTCTACGATTGCGCCCCAAACATCGTCCAGCAGCATTTCGATCGATTTGCGGCAAGAACCGGGCGCCAGTATAGAATTTTCGAATACGTCGGGGCTGAAGACGCCAAGCGTGTCATCGTAGTAATGGGTTCGGGTATTGGGGCCGTCGAAGAAGCAGTCCAGCATTTGGTCGCCAGTGGCCAGAAAGTCGGGCTGCTCAAAGTGCGTCTGTACCGACCGTTCGATGTGACGTGTTTTCTCGACGCGCTCCCGTCCACGGTGCAGAACATCGCCGTGCTGGATCGCACGAAGGAGCCGGGAGCCGTCGGCGAACCACTCTATCAGGATGTCGTCGCCGCGCTGGCTGAGTCCGACGCGGCGCGTCTCGAAAGACCAAATGTCATCGGCGGACGTTTCGGTTTGTCCTCAAAAGAGTTTACTCCGGCCATGGCGGAAGCAGTCTTTGCAGAACTTCGTAGCGAAACTCCAAAGCGACACTTTACGATCGGCATCAACGACGACGTAACCCACTTGAGTCTCGACTGGGACGGCGACGCGTTTTTTGAACCGGCTGATGTGCGGCGAGCTGTGTTCTACGGACTGGGCAGCGACGGCACGGTCGGTGCAAATAAGAACTCGGTGAAGATCGTCGGCGAGAACACGCCGCTGTTTGCTCAGGGCTACTTCGTTTACGACTCAAAGAAGGCCGGAGCAGTGACGGTCTCACACCTCCGCTTCAGTCCCCGTCCGATTCACTCGACGTATCTGATCAGCCGGGCCGATTTTGTGGCGTGCCACCAGTTTCAGTTTCTGGAGACTCGAGACGTGTTGGACGTTGCGGAGATCGGCGCCACGTTCCTACTGAACGCCCCGTACCCAACGGACGAAGTCTGGTCGCGTCTGCCGTTTGAAGTGCAGCAGCAGATCATCGACAAGAAACTGCACTTCTACGTAGTTGACGCGCTCCAACTGGCGAAGGAACTCGGGCTCGGAACACGTATCAACACGGTCATGCAGACATGCTTCTTTGCCCTGTCAAGGATTCTGCCGCTCGATGAATCGATCGCGCATATCAAACAGGCTATTCAGAAAACGTACGGCAAACGAGGCGAAGTGGTCGTGCAGAAGAATTGCGACGCCGTCGATCGGGCCATCGAGGCCATGCATAAAATCGAGCTGCCGGAAGCAGCTACGTCTGATACACACCGTCGTCCCCCCGTACCGGAGAACTCACCGGACTTCGTCAAGCGGGTAACCGGTCTGATGCTGGCCGGTCTGGGAGATCTTCTGCCTGTCAGTGCGTTGCCTGTTGACGGTACGTTTCCCACCGGGACAGCGGCGTTCGAAAAACGAGGCATCGCCCACTGTATCCCCATCTGGGATCCTGCCATCTGCATTCAGTGCGGACTGTGTTCGCTGGTTTGTCCTCACGCCGCGATTCGATCGAAGGCCTTTCCGAAGGACTCAGTCAACGGAAACGCCCCTGATAGTTTTCAGACACTTTCGTGGACCGGCAAGGATCTGCCTGGTCACAACATGGCGATTCAGGTGGCCCCCGACGATTGCACCGGATGTGGCGTGTGCGTCGATGTTTGTCCTGCTCGCAGCAGGGAAATGGCGAAGCACAAAGCCATCAACATGGAGCCGGTCCAGCCACACCTCAAACGCGAACGTCACAACTGGGATTTCTTCCTGACGATTCCCGAACTCGATCGTTCCGCCGTTCGCCACGATCAGCTGAAAGGTTCGCAAGTCCTGCTGCCGTTGTTTGAATTCTCTGGAGCGTGTGCTGGCTGCGGGGAGACTCCTTATCTAAAGCTGATGACGCAGTACTTCGGTGACCGAACGCTGATCGCCAACGCGACGGGTTGCTCATCAATCTTCGGTGGAAATCTGCCAACAACGCCGTACACCACAAATCAGGATGGTCGCGGTCCGGCGTGGTCAAATTCACTGTTCGAAGACAACGCGGAATTCGGACTCGGCATGCGACTCGCTGTGACGGCACAAACAGAACTGGCTCAAACACTGTTACGCAAGTCGGCATCTCTCGTTGGCGACGATCTCGTCACCGCGATACTCGAAGCCGATCAGTCGAATGATGCCGGCATCGCTGCGCAACGCGAACGCATTGCGATTCTTCGTGGCAAGCTGGCGAATGACCCATCAGCGACAACCAGGTTGCTGCTCGGAACAGCAGAAACGCTGGTGCGGCGCAGTGTGTGGATTGTTGGCGGAGACGGCTGGGCCTACGACATTGGATTCGGCGGGCTGGACCATGTGCTGGCGTCAAACCACGACGTCAACATTCTGGTGCTCGACACTGAGGTCTACTCAAACACCGGCGGGCAGGCGTCCAAGGCAACGCCTCGTGCGGCGATCGCCAAGTTCGCCGCTGGCGGCAAGCAGATTCGTCGTAAGGATCTCGGCATGATCGCTGTCGACTACGGACACGTGTATGTCGCTCAGGTCGCGATGGGGGCCAATCCGCTGCAGACCATCAAAGCGTTCCAGGAAGCCGAGTCGTATCCGGGGCCATCGCTGATCATCGCATTCAGCCCGTGCATCGCCCACGGCATCGACATGTCGAAAATGATGACGCACCAGAAAGCGGCGGTGAACAGTGCATTCTGGCCGCTGTTCCGGTTCGACCCGCGCGAAGCACTTGAAGGCTCTCACCCGTTCCACCTCGACAGTCACAAACCAACGATGACATTCCAAGATTATGCAATGACGGAAGCTCGCTTTGCAGCGCTGACTCGGTCCAATCCGGAAGAAGCGAAACGGTTGTTCGATCTCGCCCAGCGCGACATCAACGACCAATGGCACTACTACGAGCAGATGGCCGGAATCGAACGCGAGATCCCAGCAGTCAGTGGTTGAGAATTCTCACTATGACGTTTGACGGCGGAACAAGGACAACAGGAAAGTCCCGAAGAGTTCGCGGATTTCCGTAGAATTTGACAATCGAACCGGATGCACATTCCGGTGTACCGGCGCGGACATCTATGCGTGTGTAAACCTGATTGTTTCTTTGATCATCGCCCGCGCCGGCACACCATTTTGAAGCGTCGCTCTGCTGGTCGCCCCTTACGTGCGGTGAAGTCATTTCCGTTTCTGAGACCTTGCACAATTTGGTCACGAAAGAACCCCATGACAGTCAATCTCGAAACGACGTACCTTGGTTTGAAACTGAAGTCTCCCATTGTCGCATCGGCGTGCCCGGCAAACGCGAGTCTGCCAATACTGAAACGGCTGGTGGAGGCTGGTTGTGGTGCGGCAGTTCTTCCGTCGCTGTTTGAAGAGCAGATTGAGTACGAAGAAGCAGTGTTCGGTTCACTGCACGAGTTTGGCTCAGATTCGTTTGCTGAAGCAGCGAGTTACTTCCCCGAACTTGACACTTACAACACCGGACCGGACGACTATCTCAGGCTCGTGGAAGTCTCCACACGGCAGGTGTCGATGCCGATTATAGGCAGCTTGAACGGAGTGACTGCGGGTGGCTGGACACGATATGCGAAGAAGATCGAAGAAGCTGGCGCGGCAGCTCTGGAACTCAATATGTATTACCTGCCAACAGATCCCAATGTCGACGCGGCGCAAGTCGAAGCCAACTATCTGGAGCTGGTCAACGAAGTCAGTTGTTCGATCTCGATTCCTCTGGCTGTGAAAATTGGCCCGTTCTTCAGTGCGCCTGCTAACTTTGCAAAGAAGCTGGTCGAAGCCGGAGCAAACGGATTGACTCTGTTTAACCGTTTCATGCAGCCTGACATCAACCTCGACACGATGCAGGTTGATCCTCAGCTTGTGTTGAGCACTAGCGCCGAAATGCGTCTACCTCTACGCTGGATCGCGATCCTGCGAGGTCGCGTGAACGCATCGTTCGCGGCAACCTCGGGCATTCACACCGCCTCGGATGTGTTGAAGCTGTTGCTCGCCGGCGCCGATGTGACGATGCTGGCGGCGGTGCTTCTCAAATACGGTCCGCAGTATGTCGCCACGTTACTGGATGAATTGAAAGTGTTGCTCAGCGAACACGGTTACTCGGCGGTGTCACAACTTAAAGGTAGCATGAGCCACAATCACTGCCCGAACCCCGCCGAATTTGAACGCTCTAACTACATGAAAGCCCTAACGTCTTTTTCCAGCGACCCGATCTGAGCCGAGTAAACTTCCTTTGGTACAACACTTCTATCGCTGTCATGGAACTGACGATAATGACCGCAGCCTAGTGTTGCGTCGCGGATTGCTTATAAGGACGGTCCAGACTTCGGAATCCACCTAACGACAGACGATTCGGTCTTGAAGATGCGGTAGGCACACACACACAGCCAAAGGCCAGTCAGATTCACGCCGGCAAAAGGTCATTGCGATGAAGAATCGGAACATTGCCGCCACGCTCAGTTTCTTCGTTCCCGGATCCGGTCTCTGGTATCTCGGAAGGCGTCGCTGGGCAATTGCCAACCTTCTGGCTGCAACGGGCCTTTTGCTCAGTGCAGGTGGAATCGAGGCTGCCGCCGAGCGGATTCACTATGTGATCCTGGCAGTGGCCGCCGGATCAGCAGGTCTCGCACACGCGGTCGGCGGTAATTGCAGAGCGGCATCACCGGCGAAGCAGGTGACGCACGGCCCGGTCGCCAATTCCGAATCCCACGGTAAATCTGAATAGCCAGGTCAGGATACAAAGCAAGGCACGCAGTCGAATCTAGGGTTCAGTCGAAGATTCTTCTTCGTAGACGCCGATCAGACAAGGGTGATGCCTGACAGCCGATCGCTCAATCTTTCTCATCTTCGATTTCTCCGACCAGTTCTTCCAGCACATCTTCGAGTGTGACGACCCCCAGAGTTTTGCCAGCTTCCGTCACCACTCCTAGGTGAATGTGCTCATCGCGAAAGACCACCAGTAGTTCGTCGGACTGCTGGGCTGCGTCAAACTTCAAGATGCGGCGGGTGATTGAGCTGACGGTTTCGTCATCGTGACCGGTGATCATCGCTTCGAGAATATCCCGGCTTGTCACAAATCCCTCAACGTCGTCAATCGAGCCTCGAAATACCGGGTATCGTGAGAACCCTTCTCGCTGCACCTGCCAGGCGGCTGCAGCAATCGTCGAGTCTCCCGATATTCCAATCACTTGGTCCCGCGGAGTCATGATGTTGCGAGCGGTACTGTCGTTGAGCCGAAAGGCTCGATAGATCATAAGAATCTCGTCGCTTTCTATATGACCGGCTTGCCTGCCCATCAACGCGAGAGCCCGTACCTGTCGCTCTGTACCGATGGGACGGGTACCCCGCGTGAACTTCTGCGAGAGCCACGCCAGCCCCGTCACAAGCGGAAACATTGCCCTGCCCGCAAGCTGAAGCGGAGTTGCGGACAGTCGCCCAAGCAGCGGCGCATAGTGCGTACCGATAGCCTTGGGTATGATTTCTGAGAATAGGATCGTTCCCAGCGTCAGGATGATGGTAATCGCGTAAAGTGACTCGGGGCCGTAACTCAGCAGCGCTTCGCGACTCACCAGAATGGGGCCGAGCACGTTGATTGTGTTTGTCAGAATCACGATCACAACGACGGACCTGGTTATGTGCCGTTTGACCTCTCGCAGTCGCCCGGCTCCCGGCCGGTGGTGGTGGATCATCTCTTCGATTTCCGGCCGCGTGACACTCAGAACCGCTGCATCAACGGCGGCCATCAGCCCGGACAGGAGAATAAAGATCGCGATGTAGAGGATCAGAATTGCCATGGCGAATCTCGAGTTGTTTGTATGGTGCATTTCGATAATGCAGTTTCGATACCGAGGCGGAGTCGTTGTGCCGGAAAATGGCCTTCCGCCTTCATTAAAGACTGCCACAGGCTTGAAAGGGCAGCCCACGTAACAACTGGGCCATGCAGTCGTACGTCGCGCGACTGGATGGCATTGCGGTTGCGACGCCAGCGAACTGGAGTCGGTGTCGCCTTGCCCTGCCGAAATTCGATCCAGGTGGCACGCCGATGGCCGATGCCGCACAGTCGTCGCGCGATTTGCAAGAATATCACGCACGCTAAGGCAACAAATGCCACAAGCCCCCAGACAGTAACCTGAGTCGCCAGCGGTCCCTGATGGTCGAGCAGCAGTTTAAGGCACGCGGCATTGCGAACGATGGGGTACTTCAGTCTATGGAGTCGGTACCGCGTGAAGAGATTCTTCCGAAGCCACTGCGCGAGTTCGCCTATCAGGACAGCGCGTTGCCCATCGCTCACGACCAGACGATTTCTCAGCCGTACACCGTGGCCTTCATGTGCGAGGCTGTGCTGTTGACGGGGGCGGAGAAAGTACTTGAGGTCGGTACCGGCAGTGGTTACGCCGCGTGCGTGCTTGCACGCCTGGCCGAGCAGGTCTTCTCAATTGAGCGGATCCCCGAACTGGCTGCAGTTGCGCGGCGACGAATCGCGGTACTCGATTATGGAAACGTCAAGGTTGTCTGCGGCGACGGGACGCTCGGACTCCCTGACGAAGCTCCGTTCGACGCGACCGTTGTGACGGCCGCGGCTCCCAAATTGCCATCCGCTTATGCGCAACAGATTGTCGACGGCGGGCAAGTCGTCATACCCATTGGTGATGCGCAGAATTTGCAGCGTATGTGCCGCTTCATTCACCATGGCGACGACTTTTTGAGGGAAGATCTTGGAGGGTTCGTTTTCGTCCCATTAATCGGCGACGACGGTTGGTGACGTGCTCGCCTGAGACCGTTTGGAACGAGGTCTGTTTCAAAAAACTGAGTAAGTCATCAGCGAAGCTCTCATTCGGAAATCAAACTTCAACCAGGACAGCACCACGGCTGTTGGCTGGCTTTGTGTACGGGTCGTGGATTTGGCAGAACCAAACTAAACCGTGCGGGTTGCCGCCCAGCGCATGCGCTCGCGCAGCGTCGGAAGCTCGTTGTCCTGGATTCGGCACGCATGCCAATCAGGCAGGTTGCCGATCGCGATCTGGCGAATTAAGTTCTCGCAGAGGATGTGACCGAAACGTGGTTACCGCCGATGAGTTTATGACTCAGGATATCCGAGCAGTTGACGAGGACTGCCCGATCGCGGTGACCTTGAAAGCGATGCAGGCCGGCCCGTTTCGTCGCGTTCCCGTTGTCAACAAAAAGGGG
>JADHNX010000415.1 GCA_016779365.1 Planctomycetaceae bacterium | reverse complement strand
TTCGCCAGCATGCCGGGATTTCTTAAAGCACCCGCTCAATTTCTGCGAGGATTCTGCGCGCAGACAAAACGCTCACGCATGGAAGCATCCGAGCCGTAAGGTTTCACGCTTTCCCGGCAGTGTTCGCTTTTCTGACGTCGGTTCAGACAGAGAGAGATGGTTGAAACGGAATTCAGACTGGCAACGGCAGGAAGCTGAGCACGGACAGTCCCACGACGGGTCTGAAAGAACTCAGGATTAGTTCATCGATTTCGTGTAGTTTGAACAAGGAGAGTGCACGATGCACCGCAGCAAGGGATTCTTCGAGGATGATTTCGAGGCCCAGGATGGGCACAGTGGCACGATCATTTCTGAGGCCAGCCCGATGGAAATCGAGCCTCATTTCTGCCCTGAGGGCGTTGACCCGTTCACAACAGTTGAGTGGGAAGCGCGGACCGCACACATCAAGGACGAAAATGGTGGGATTCTGTTTGAACAGCAGAACTGCCAGATCCCCAAAGACTGGAGCCCGCTTGCGACTAACGTTGTCGTCAGCAAGTACTTCTACGGCGAGCCCGGCACACCCGAACGCGAAACCAGCATTCGCCAGGTAATTCACCGCGTCGCCCGCACCATTGCTGACTGGGGCATCCAGGATGGCTACTTTGCCAGCCAGGCCGACGGCGAAACCTACTACAGAGAACTCGCCTGGCTTTGCCTGCACCAGCACGGCTCGTTCAACTCGCCCGTCTGGTTCAACGTGGGTCTGTTCCATCAGTACGGCGTCAAAGGCTCGCGCGGCAATTACCGCTACGATGTCCAGACTCGCTCGATCCGCCGCCCGGAAACTCCTTACGAGTACCCGCAGGCGTCCGCATGTTTCATCCAGTCTGTCGAAGACAACATGGAAGACATCATGCGACTCGCTCGTAGCGAAGCCATGCTGTTCAAGTTTGGATCAGGCACCGGCACCGACCTTTCAACAATCCGCAGTTCCAGGGAAAAACTCTCTGGCGGCGGTTCACCGTCCGGCCCTCTGAGTTTCATGCGGGTTTATGACCAGATCGCTGCTGTCGTGAAGTCGGGCGGCAAGACTCGTCGTGCGGCGAAGATGCAGAGTCTGAAAGACTGGCATCCGGACATCATGGAATTCGTCCAGTGCAAGTCGAAGGAAGAAAAGAAAGCTCGCACCCTGATCGATTCCGGCGAGTACGACGCCAACTTCAACGGCGAAGCGTACAGCTCGATTATGTTCCAGAATGCAAACCTTTCGGTTCGCCTTTCTGACGAGTTCATGCAGGCTGCCGAAAACGACGGCAAGTGGCAAACGCACTGGGTGACTGACCCCTCAAAACCGGGTCCGGAATATGATGCCAGGGAAGTTCTGCGAGAAATGGCAGAAGGAACCTGGTACTGCGGTGACCCTGGCGTTCAATACGAAACGACCATCAACCGCTGGCACACCTGCAAGAATTCCGGTCCGATCAACGCCTCGAACCCGTGCTCTGAGTACATGTTCCTGGACGATACGGCCTGCAATCTGTCAAGCATCAACCTGCGGAAATTCCAGCAGGAAGATGGCACCTTCGACGTCGCCAGGTTCCGCCGAGCGTCCAGCATCTTCATCACGGCCCAGGAAATTCTGGTCGACCATGCCAGCTATCCGACGCCAGCAATCGCAGAGAATTCGCACCGCTTCCGTCCGCTGGGACTGGGCTTTGCAAATCTCGGCAGCCTGCTGATGTCGATGGGGATCCCGTACGACAGCGAAGCTGGACAGGGCATCTGCGGTGCTTTGACTGCTCTTCTTTGCGGCGAAGGTTATCGCACGTCGAGCCAGATCGCCGGCAATCTTGGTCCCTTCGCCGGGTACCACGAAAACGAAAAGCCGATGCTCGAAGTCATGGAAATGCACCGTGACGCCACGAACAGGATCAACCCGGAATGTCCGGAGTATCTTCGAGCGGCCGCTCGTCAGGTGTGGGACGAGTGTGTCGAGTCTGGACGTCGATACGGATATCGCAATGCTCAGGCAACCGTGCTGGCCCCCACCGGAACGATCGCGTTCATGATGGACTGCGACACGACCGGTATCGAGCCGGACATTGCTCTGGTGAAGTACAAGCAGCTGGCTGGCGGCGGCATGATGAAAATCGTCAACAAGACGGTTCCGCTGGCACTGAAGTCGCTTGGTTACACCGAAGCTCAGTCAAAGGAAATTGTCGCTTACATCGACAAGCACGAGACGATCGAAGGTGCTCCAAACTTCAAAAATGAGCACTTGGCCGTCTTTGACTGTGCTTTCAAACCGGCAAACGGAACGCGGTCCATTGCCTGGCGTGGACACGTCACCATGATGGCGGCAGCTCAGCCGTTCCTCTCTGGAGCGATTTCCAAGACAGTGAATATGCCTGCCAGTTCGACTGTCGAAGACATCGAAGACGCTTACAAGGAAGGCTGGAAGCTGGGCCTGAAAGCTCTCGCGATCTATCGCGATGGCTCGAAGCAAAGTCAGCCGCTGGCTACTTCGAAAGAAGGGGACCGTAAAAAGGGCGGCGAAACAATCGTCATCCAGTCTGGTCCGGTCCGTCGTCGACTTCCGGGAACTCGTCAGTCGCTGACTCACAAATTCTCGGTCGGCGGACACGACGGTTACATCACGGTCGGCCTGTTCGAAGACGGTACGCCGGGCGAACTGTTCATCACGATGGCCAAAGAAGGATCGACGATCGGCGGCCTGATGGACACGATCGGGACGTTGACGTCGATGGCTCTGCAGTATGGAGTGCCGCTCGGCGATCTGATCAGCAAGTTCACTCACATGCGGTTTGAACCGTCCGGGTGGACCGGCAATCCTGATATCCCGAACGCGAAGAGCGTCGTCGACTACATCTTCCGATGGCTCGGCATCGAGTTTCTGGAAGGTTACCGCGAAGCGAACACACCGAAGGGAATCGCTGAAACCCAGGCAAAGGCAGCCATCTCCTCTCCCGAGAAGCTGACTGACGAAGTCGCAGCGATGATCAACGGCCAGGTCGAAAGCTCCGGCTTCGGCGACGCAACGTTGAACGGAGCTTCCGCTGACGTCGCGGTTTCACTCGAAACGGACGAAGACTCTCCAGCCGTTCGCAGCAAGCAGTTTGCTGAGTTCCAGTCAGACGCTCCCGCGTGTGACGGCTGCGGAGCGATCACAGTCCGCAACGGCAACTGCTACCTCTGCCACAACTGCGGCAACAGCATGGGCTGCAGCTAGGCAACGATTTACTGACTGAGTAACAGTCAGTCGACGACTATCAATAAGTCAGCACCCCGGTCGATTCCATGAATCGATCGGGGTGTTTTTGTTGAGCGAGTATTGATCGACAAGTTTGCCTGAATCGATCGCCTGTCATGTAAACCCAGGCAGAAGCTGTCAGGCAAGGACCTGGGTCTCAATCTCGGCAGCGTTTGCGGTCGTGCTACTCGCCCCAACAGCCTCTGAGTCAGCAATGTTCCAGGATTCTCGTGCCTGTTGTTGAGTCCATGCTGTTGAACAGGCTGTCGACTGGAGAGCCGCTTCAAGCTCGGCAGCAGTCTGGAATCGCCGGTCGGGATTCCTGGCGAGGCATCGCATGACAATGGCTTCAACGTCGGCGGGAATGTCCGAGCGAAGTTCGCGTAATGGCAACGGCGTTTCGTTGGCGTGGGCGAAAAGAACTTTCAGAACCTTGTCCCCCTGAAAGACTGGCCGACCGGTGAGAAGAAAATACGCGGTCGCTCCGAGGGAATAGATGTCTCCTCGCGCGTCGGGTTCTAATTCGCCGAGCACTCGCTCGGGCGGGGCGTACATGGGCGAGCCGATGACAGCTCCTTCGATCGTGATCTCCGGAGAGGAGTCGGGGGTGCTAAGCGACTTGACCAGACCAAAATCGAGCAGCTTGGCAACATCCAGAACGCCACCGCGTTCGGTCGCGAAGATGTTTCCAGGTTTGATGTCTCGATGAATCAGCCCGGCTCGGTGAGCTTCGCCGAGCGCTGACGAAACCTGCTTCAGAAGATGCACGACTCGCGCCGCAGGCATGGGGCCGGTCTTGTCGACCAGAGCCTGCAGGTCCATGCCAGGCAGAAACTCCATCGCGTAATAGAACGTTCCGTCCTGGGTGTGGCCGAAGTCATAGATCTCAACCGTGTTGACGTGAGTCAGCCCGGCGGTGGCCTGGACTTCAGATTCGAACCGTGCGATCGCGGTTGCATCGTCGGCTTTTTCAGCTCGGATCAACTTGATCGCACACGGGCGTTTTAAAAGTCGGTGTTCGGCAAGGTGAACTTCGCCCATGCCGCCCGCTCCGAGTTTTTTCTTCAGGGAGTAAGCCCCAAGCTGTTTTGCGTCGTAGGCTTCGCGACGCAGGCGACCGATCCGGAAAGATCCGTAGATCGCAGTCACGCCGGAGATGGTTAGCCACAGCAGCAATGCCGAGAATCCGCCGCCGCCAAACATACGGTCGCGAACAATTGGCTGCTCAATGGAAACCAGGATTGCTCCAGCGAGCGGAATTACTCCCATAGCCCCGATCACAACCACGGCTCGGCGAAGCGAATTCGGAACAAACCAGGCGTAGATATTGATCAGAACAATCCACGGAACTGCCGTCTCTGCCGGGTAGGCCGCTGCGACTTGCTCAAGCAATTCAGGACTGCAGGCACACGTTCGGCAATGCTGCATCCATACAAAAAGAAATGTCGGCAGCCCGAAGACAATGAACTCAAGGCTGAGCAACCGAAAACGGCAGGCCACGAAATACCGTTGAAGAAAAAACGCCGCCCCAGCCAGAACCAGCACCAGAGTTGCGTGCCCGATTCCAAGAGGCCGCATCAACGGTGACGAATACAGGCCCAGCGCGAAATTGCGAACAAGAAAAGCGAATGCGCCTCCGCACAAAATAATCGCGGCAGTCTTCAGCCGCTGATTTCGGAGTGCCTGCTGCTCGCAACTGAAATTCGACGGCCCCCCATCCACCATACCTCCGACAGGACAAAACGCTTGATGCCTCGACGCATAGCTGGATGAACGAACTGGTACAGCATCGGGGGAAGTCGGCGTATGACGCATATTAAAGCTCGATTTCCAGTCGCGAGTTCACTCAGAATTCCAAAGCGTTATTCGTTGCAGCGATCTCGGGGGCTACGACGGTACGATGGCAATCGTTGAGGGAAACTTCAAACAGAGGTGACCGCAGAGAAATCAACAACCCGTACCATGCGCAAATTACCTGACGGGTACTTCCGGTGCGTCGGGAGGACCGCCAGCCGAGGCGAATGAGGCCAGGCACATCCCACGTAAGGGGTGATCTCAGAGCGGGCTATTCAACCTTGATCAGCACACAGGTCACATCGTCGTGAATCGGATTGTCGCCCGCAAACCTGCGACAGGCTTCTGCAAGGACGGTGATAATTTCTTCCGAAGTCGACTGTCGAGCAT
>JADHNX010000414.1 GCA_016779365.1 Planctomycetaceae bacterium | reverse complement strand
GCTCGCAAACTTTCGCTGGTCCGTCGGCACCGAGTGGCTCTGGGCGAACTGCGGACGCAAATGCTGAGTCGGGGACGCGTGAATTCACCACTTGAACTCGACCGGTAAACCGTCCGGTGGATCATTTCACTTCTGCTGTGTCTGGCCAGGGTCATCGTCAAAAATCGGGATGTCACTGTTGTGAAGTTCCCCGATTCGAACTTTCCCGACGCCTGTCGGCTGCGACTCGGTATCGTTGACAACGGAAATGGCTTTGTCTGTAAAAAGCTGGTCGGAGTAATCACCGCTGAGTGTCGGCGTTTGCAGCCGAGGGATGGTGACCTTTCCGGCTGCTGCAGAAGGCTTCAGGAATCTGAGTAGTCGAATCGGCTTCTCTGTCGTCTCAGGTGTTGATATTTGCGGCCGCTGCCCCTTCTGGCCGCTCATGGGCAAAAGGTTGAGTAGTTGGTTCAGGTCAAGTCCTGGCGGGCTGGTGGCGCCGCTCGGGCTTCCGATGGTGGGGGGGGCGAACCCTGCTGCTGGCTGGCCAACGGCTTGAGTGTTTGGAACTCTCAGAGCATTCTTCAGACGCATCGTCAGCGGAAGTTTTGTGTTCCTGATGACCGTGCTGTTGGCCGTTGCCTGGCCAGCGACGGCTGGGCGTACGGTAAATTCATTGGTGTCGGTATTTCGGGATGTCGGTGGTGCCGGCTGGTCAACGGGTTCGTCGTAGAAGTTGCTGAACGGTGGCTGGTCGGTGCTGGCTGTCGGGCTGCCAGGTTCGATGGTGGGCGGAATTCCTGATGGCAGTAGGTCCGGCGAAGCATCCTGCTCAGCTGAGTGAACGCGAGTGGTGAACCGAGTATTCAGATTTCGTGGGCCGCCGGATTTCCAGATGTCGTCGTTAGTGCATGGCCAGCAGACGTCGGGGGCTCGACGGTTGCAGTCCAGCTCTTCGTTGATGAAGTCCGACGCGACGTCCTCACGCAGAGTCCGAGGCGCAGAAGGCGCGATTATCTGAGGTGTGATGAAGACCAGAAGTTCGCTTTCGCGGAACGTGTCCTGTCGGAATCGGAAAAGTTTGCCGATGTATTTTCGATCTTTCAGGTACGGAATGCCGGATCGGTTTTGAAGCTTCGTTCGCTGTCGAAGTCCACCCAGAACAAACGTCTCGCCGTTGTGAACTCTGACGGTCGTCTTCGCTTCGCGACGATCGATAATCGGCTGCTGATCGTTTTCTGTGAAGCCTGCCAGAACGCTGAACTTTGGATTGATCGCCAGTGAAATTGTGTCGTCGCGAGCGATGTGCGGAGTGACTTCCAGGGTGACCCCAGCTTCTCGAAAGGCCGTCGTACCGATCGAGCCGCCTTCGAGGCCTTCCGTCAGTTGCTGATAGGGAATCTCGGTGACGATTTCGATCTTTGCGGATTCGTGATTGGCCGCGACGACGTTCGGATCGGCCAGCAGTTTCGAGTCGGACGACGTGTTCAGCGCGTTGATGATCGCGTTGACTTCGACGTTGGAACCCAGAGTCGCCAGCGTCAACGCTCCGTTGGGAACGCCCATTGCCGGAGCGACTGCGGTCAGCGAGCTGAGTCCAATCTGGTCAGTTGGCGTACCGTCGGCTCGAACCGAGCGACCGAAAAATCGAGCGTTCCAGTTGACTCCAATTCTCTCGACATCTTCCAGGCCGCAGTCGTAAATCATGGCCCAGATGCGAACCTGAGGACGCGGTCGGTCGAGCGCCAGAATGGCTTCTTCGATGACATCGATCTGCCCCTTCACATCGGCCACGACGACCTGGTCTTCTTTCTCAAGAACTGCCGTGCGGCCGTTGCGACTGAGCAGGCTTTCGATGGCCGGAAGCAGTGTCTGGACCGTGACATACTGAGGGCGAAAAACGCGAACGTCCAAGTCAACGGTTGAATCGTCGATGGCATCTACATTGGCTTTTGAAGCAGAGGCTGCTTTCTGCGGGCTCGGGGGTGTAGTAAGCGAGGGATTCGAAAACGGATCCGGCTGGCGTTCACGAGGCTGTGGGAACGAGATGTCCGGAGTTGCCACGGATGGTGTGTTGATGAACGGCGTTGAGTTGCCCGTGGATGAAGTTTCTGAGTGCCTGGTCGGTAAACTGGATCTCGCTTTCGCGTCCAGTTCCTCGATCTGCTTTCGAATCATTTCCGCCCGGTCCGGATAATCCAGCACCATGATGCTCTTTGCCGATCGGATAGAAAGTGCTTTGCCCTCTGGTGAAAGCAGCAGCTCCACGACACTGAGAAGTTCAGCGGGATCTGCGTGTTCCAGGGGGATCATTTGCGACTTGAAGAGCGGCTTGAGTGCGCCCAGTTGGTCGAGCGGCAAAACAACAATGCTGTTCCCGAGAACGCGGTAACCGTAGCCGCGACTCAAGAGAAGTGAGTCAAGAATCTCGCGCAGCGATGCGGAAGAGAATGTGGCGTTGACACTCCCTTCGACGTTGTCGGCGACAACCATGTCGATGTTCCACTGCTCGCGCAGCGCGAAAAGTGCTTCCGTCAGCGTGGCATCCCGCAGCGTCAGGCTGCCGGAAGTTTCCAGCATTTCGGTAAGGTTCTGGCCGGGCAGCGAGTCCGGAACTTTGCCGGATTCCTGGGCGATTACCAGTTCGGGCGGAGCGATAATTCCACTCAGTACGACGAGTATCGTCAGGATTCGCAATGGCGACTGGCATCGATTCGCAGGTTCGCATTTGTCGTCGATGCTGTTTCTCATAGCCCCCTCCGTGCGGGTTAGAGACAACCCGCTCCTCACGTTTCGACAGCAGATTTCAGCAGCAGATTGAACAGCACCAGATCGATGTCGAGCGAGACGTTGTTGATGCCTCCGTCTGCCCGACGGATGCTCATTGACGCCGAATGGACAAGTCGATCAGTTGCGTGAAGCTCGCCCAGTAACTTTTGAATTCGGTCGAGCGCCCCCTCGACCGACAAAGCCAGATGGCGGGTTTCCAGCAGGTAGGGAGTTTCTCCCTCGGCGTTGTGAGGTGGTTGATCGAGCAACGGATCGTCGTTGTCGGCCAGCCACCCACGGTAACTCGGTTCGCTCAGACGCACTCTTCGCATCGTGCAATCCGATTTGCGAATCAGGTCGACGAGTTCTGTTCTGAACGCTTCGACCTGCGGACCGATAAATGCGCGAGCTTCGAGCTGTTTAAGAAGTTCTCCCTGTTCTTCGATGCGATGTTGCCACGACTCGAACCGCGTGATCTCTGTACGGCTTTTGTCGAGTTCAACACATATTTCGTCGAGACGTGCTTTCTCAAGGTTGTATGAATCGATCGCTGGCAGAAGGAACAGCAGACCTGTCACAAACGTAGCGGTCATGACGATCCATCCGCGACGCGGGTGAGTGATAAGCCTCTCAATTGGCGAGTTATTCATGGTGGTGTTGTCCTCCGGGGGAGGGATATCCCCGTGGTTCAGTTTTCACTAACGATGGATCTGCCGTCTGGTTGTTGCAGGTTTCCGTCAAATGGTTCAGCGAATGGGATTACGATTTCGTTCGGCTGTTGTCTTGTCACCGGGTTTGGAAAGTGTTGCGTCGTCCGGCAACCACACGATGCGGGTTCCAGAACTGATCCCTCTGTTAAAACGGGAAGCGACCTCTACGGGATGAACCGACGCGCTCAGAGCAAACTGAATGGCTGGCCCGCTTTCCAGATGGTTCTGCTGAGTACTCTCCAGAGCGACTCGCCAAAGGTCAGGAACTTTTCGCAGATGCGCGACCAGTTCGAACAGTCCATCTTCGGAATGGCTTGTTCCACCGATTGTGACGTTGCCGGCCCGGTCCACCTGGATGGATTCCAGCCAGACACCTCGCGGAAGGCTTTGCCCGACTCGTTGAATCAGCTGGTCCCAGGGACGCATTTCCAGACTGTCGGCGATGCGTTGTAAATGGGCGACTCGAGACCGGGCGACGACAGCTTCCTGGTGCAGCCGATTCACTCGCTCAACGTCGTCTTCAAGGCTGGTCAGTTGAGATTCAAAGATCTTTGTTTCGATCGCTTCAAACAGGGTGACCGACCACACAAGGACGGATGCGGCGATTGTTGCCAGAATCGGCCAGCCCATCCGGAGTAGCGGTTTGAGAATCGGGCGGCGGCGAGATTCGCGCAACGGGTCAAGAAGGTTTGGATAGTCGTTGGCGATCGAGCCCGCTGTTTGCTCCAGCAGAATTCCCAGGTCGGCGGTCAGGCTGGAATCGCTGGCGGCTTCGTCGGTGAGGTCCCATCCGGTAGGCACGTTGCCTGGTGTCAGCAGGCGTAGCGTAATTTCGCCGGCTTCTTCGAGTTTCTCGAGTTGTTCCCGAACGTTGCCAACGTCTTCGGTTTTTCCGCACAGACAGACGCGACTGATCGGCGCCTTCCCTCTCAATAGTCGGTCGATGTAACGCTGCAGGCGTTTCGTGTGACGGGCAATGATGACTCCAACGCTGTCCTTGGCATTGCTTCCAGAAGGTCGATAGTCGAGCAACAGCTGTCCGTTATAAGAGATTCCAACATCGACTCCGCTGTCGGCAACGTCGATCACGATGACAGGGGCATCTGCATCGTCACCGGTGGCCTGCACAACCCGGCTGAGCGCCGCCAGTGAGTGTTCGATGCGAACAACCTTCAAACGAGCGGCTTCGAATGCGTCGTCAAGCGCTTCCATGATCGCGCGATTCGCCACGGTGACCCAGACGTGTCTCCGTCGAGCGTCGATCGCAGCTTCGCTGACGGCGGTCAGCTTGTCGCCAACACCCAGCGATAAATAGCCGCTGCTTCTTTCGATCAGTTCATGTAGTTCCTGGCGGACGTGATCGTTCTCGCCAGAGATGACTCGCGTGACGCAAAGGTCGCTGCTCAAGGCAATGTGAATCGGAACGCCTTGAAGCTTCTCGGTTCCCGCAAGCTCGATCAGCGCGCTGGTTAACTCTTTTTGCCCCTGCTCGCTGTGCAGGTCCGCAGCTTCCTTGCGCCAGATCAGGTGTCGGTCGCGCACCCGGCTGATATCGTCAGTCAGAGACTTTTCGAGGATCAGCAGCGTCAGGTCGTTGCTGGTCAACCCGATGGCGACTTTTCGCTCGAACTGCTTGTTTTTGGGTGTTCCCATGTCCGTACTCAGTCTTCTGTCAGCAACCGACGGTTTGGCGCGATGTGAGTTGAATGTGCGAGAGCTTGTCGCCGGATGCCGTTGATGATTTGTTTTCGAATTCAGCCGCCCTGTTTGACGTCAACCTGAACCGTTCTGGAGAAGTTTCCCGCTTCACCAATTCCGATGACCTGAACGGTGCCATTAGGGCCGTCCACTGCGAACGCTGTGTAATACTCACCGCTGTTGGCGGGGAATTCGGTTCGTCTGATCGAACCTCTCCAGGAAATGTCAGTTTCGAGTGTGGAGAGTGCGTGGTTCATTCCGGCCTCGGCCAGGTATCGCGCGCGGTCGTAGTCGATCG
>JADHNX010000413.1 GCA_016779365.1 Planctomycetaceae bacterium | reverse complement strand
ACCGCGCACCTTGGACCTGTTGTTGCCCTGAAGTTCTCGCCGGACAATTCTCGTCTCGCAACGATCGGCGAAGAGAACGTCGTCAATATCTGGCAGCTTGATGATTGGGCAGGCCGATCACGACGGATTGCGAACCGGTAACCTCCTCCGGAAAAGAATTACTTCAACGACTGAAGGTAAGCGACCAAGTCGGCGAGTTGTTCGGGAGTCAGGTTGTTGGCAATGCCAACTGGCATCATGGATTCCTTTTTCTGCTGTCTGATTTCGATGTCGTCCTTCTTGAGCGACATCGCGATCCCGTTGGTTTGTCGAACCTGAACCTCGTCCGCACTTTCGCCACTGACGAATCCGGTGACGATTTTTCCGCTGTCCATCACGAAGAGGTAAGTGTCGAAGCCTTGAGCGATCTTCGCGGCGGGATTCAGGATCGATTCGACCAGTTCGGCCTTCTTGTACCGCTTTCCGATGTCGACCAGGTGTGGACCTTTCGGCGTCTGACCGTTGGCTGTTGTGTGACACGCGACACACGCCTGCTTCCTGAAGAGTGGCTCGCCGCGTTTTGCGTCGCCTTCCGTATTGAGTGCTCGATAGGTTGCAATTTCTGGCGAAAGATTGGCGATCAGATTTGGATCGTTGGGGTCTGCTTTCGCAAGCTCGATGGCCATTTCCGGTTCGCCCTTGCTGGCAGTGGTTGCTACCGTCGGCAGGCCGGCGATTTCGACTTTGTGAGCGGCCAGTTGCTGGCTGGCCAGCTCAAGAGTTTTTGGATCCGCCTGCAACAGGAACGTCTTCACGGCAGACGCAATTCGCTCGCTCTGTTCCCAGGTTTTGCGATCGTAGTACGGCCCGGTTCGATCAGGCCGCGTCCCCCACCATCCGCCGGTGTAGTCGCCTTCGCGGAAGTAGAGACGGATCAGTGTCGTGAGAATTTCCTGACGGGTTTCTGAATTGCGGACGCTGCTGAGACTCTTGATCAACCCGGAAACCGCCGCTTCATTGTGCATGTACTTAAGAGCCCACAAAGCGCCGGCTGAGTATGGCCCTTCCAGAGCTTTCAGACAGGCTTCAACCGAGTTTGAGTTCTGCAACGCTCGAACGGCGAGGTGAGGGATCACTCGGCCTGGGTCGGCCTGCTTGTAGAGTGGCTCGGCTGTCGGCTTCGGTTGGTAAGAAGCTCGCGCCGTCAGAGGCAGGATGGCCTCGCCGGCTTCGGCCCGCCCGATTCGTCCCAGGCAGATGAGGGCCTGACCACGGACACGCGGATTCTCATCCCGCAACGCAGCGATGAACGGTTCGAGCGGCAGCTTGTCGAGTCCAGCCTTGCGGTCAGTTAACGCTCGAAGAGCGTGCTCGCGGACATCGGCGTCTTCAGAAACCTTGAGAAGTAAATCGCGAGCAGATTCTCCGGCAAGTTGGTTTAACGTGTAAATTGCGGCGACTTGACCATGCAGCGGAGCAGTCGGATCCGTTGCCAGAACAGTCAACTCGACGATTGCGATCTCAGCCGGTGCATGTTTACTCGCAATCAATTCTCCCTCTGAAATGGTCGTTTGAACCTGCTTACCTTTGCGACTTGAAAACTCGGCACCATGACGACGCAGAATTTCCAATTGGCTGTGTTGCCGGACCACGGCGCTTGGTGAACTCAACAAACCGACGAGCTGTTTTTCATCAAGCTTGTCAAGTTGCGGGAACGGCTTCGGCGTGAAGTCGATCGGCGTAATCTGAGCGACGAAGCCGACGTTCGGGCCGTCGTACGCGAACTTGCCGTTCTTCCAACTGGAGACGTACATCCGACCGCTGCCGTCGACGTCGATGTCTGTCGGCCTGGGAATCTTCAGAAAGACTTCCTGGTGAGGATCAAAGGTTGCACCGTTGGCCGGCAGGTTGTGCCGATAGACGTTGCTCGTTCCCCAGTCGCAGGTGTAGAGCGTGTTCGAAAACTGCTCCGGCCAGCGAAGATCGTGAAAGAACATCGCTCCGCAACCGGAACCCCCGCCGTAGTCGGCCAGTGGCGGCATGCTCTCTTCGGTAAAGTTCAGGTAGAGCGACGGATAGCCGTACTCGCCTGACTGGAGTAGATGACTGAGTCGAATATCCCAGCCGCCGCCGTCGTTCGTGTTATCTCGCGTGAAGATGTTCATGTAAGGGTCGATGCAGACGTCGAGAATGTTTCGCTGGCCCCAGTTGTGAATTTCCATTTCCGTTCCGTCTGGTCGAACGCGAACAATGCCGCCGCCTCGACGAGCGAGAACCGTTCCATCCGTTCCCTTCGCTTCTGTGAATCCAAAGTCCCCAACAGCGATATAAATCCAACCGTCGATGCCCATGCGGATGCCGTTCGTCGTGTGGTCGGCTCCGCGTTTATTGACTTCGTCAGTCGAAATACCCGTGATCAGTGTGTCGTGCCGATCGGCTGTGCCATCGCGATCGTCGTCGTGGTAGACGCTCAGGAACGGCGGATGCAGCACCCACAGCGAGCCGTTGTCGTAGAACAGACCTCGCGGGTGATCCATCGTCGCGAACGTGTTGATCTTGTCGGCCTGCCCGTCGCCATCGGTGTCGATGCACCGCAGAACTTTTCCTCGCCCGGCTTCTTTACCGAGTGAGCCTTGCTCATCGACGCCGACAAAGACTTCACCCGTCGCAGCCGCAGCCAGACAAACCGGATAGTTGACGTCCGGCGGAGTTCCAAACAGCGTGACGTTGAACCCGTCCGGCGCCTGCACATCGGAAATTCCGGCGGCAGTTCCAGCATCATTTCCGGCGTTCTTCGGCAGTTCAGGAAGCTCTCCAGCGGAAACTTCCAGTTCCCAGATCGACCCCCACATACCGCCATCGGCTCCCAGAAATGTGGTGCGTACATAGCGAGTGTCCGGCGCATCGATCTTGTGAGTTTTGATCTTGCCCGATTTCTTATTCTTTGACTCGTCAACGACCAGTTTCCAGTTTTCGTTGTCGGCTGACGTTTCGACCATGTAGCGATAGGAAATCCCTCCACCCTTCTCCCAGTGGATCCGCAACGCCTTGACGTGTTCCGGTTTTTCCAGGTCCACCGTTACCCATTCGTCGCCCTGAGAACCTGATGCGCACCACCTTGTATTCAGCAGGCCATCGGTCAGTTGATGTCGCTCGTTGCCGCCCTGAAAGCTTTTCGACGTGACCGGTTTCTTATAGGCAAGATTGCTTTCACCGCAGCAGTTACCGGCGATGGTCTGCGCCGCCGCTTGATTGACCGCAACGCTGACGAGTGCGCGGATTTCCTCATCGATCTTTTCCGTGCTTGGCGTGAAGCTGGCGTCGATGTCTTTATCGCACGCCCAGAGCAGACCTCGGGTGAGCATGTCGAGATACTTTGGCTCGGCCATTGTTTCGTTGTAGTGACCGATCGTCGTCGCGAAGACTCGGCCTTTTTCATACTGGTTGGTCCAGACGCAAGTCTGCGGAATTCCGTCGCCTTGACGCTTCGCTTGACCGAGCGCGGTCGCCGTATCGAACAGTTTAATCGAGTGGTAAAGCTCGCCCTTCGGCGCAACGAACGTCGGACCGAAATCCTTCATGATGGGGTGATCGGGTTTGACGTTGTCGACCGTGTACGAGTAGTGCGGCCCGTGCCCCGGCGACTGCATCCCGACGAAATCGAACCACTGGTCGTCGCCCGTCCGGTAACAGTGCATCGCGCAGTGAATCAAAATCGCCGGCAACCCTTTGCGATGCGGCTTGACGATGTTCTCGACAAAGGCTTTCTCCTTCACGTCAGAAAAGCATTCGTTGTGAACCACGATGTCGAATCCGTCCGACCAGTTCGGATCATCGTAAAGCGGAATCGGAGTATTCGTCGTCGACCCGCCCTGATGAGCGACGGTCCAGACAACGTTGGCTCGGGCGGAGATTCCTCGCGAAAGAATCAGCTTCTGCCGGGCGTAGTCATGGCAGCACCCACCCGTCACCAGCAACGCCCTGATCGGCTTGTCGACTTTCGATTTGCTTGCCGATTCCGAAAGGGTGACTTGCTGACCAAATGTTGGAGCGATGAGAAGCAGGACTAACGCCGAAGTCTTGAAGATTCGAAGCATAGTGAGCTGTACCTTGGAAAAATTCGACGCGATGAGGAAGGATGAATATCGTCACGCCGCAGATTGTCGAGTGGGAACTTGGGGATGGCGAAGTAAGTACGTTTTTTTCCGAGTCGAGTCGAGACTTGCTTCGCGGTCGGTACTGGAATTGAAGCGGCGAAAGTCGCAGTTTCAACCGCGGCCGCCTTCGCAGCAGGTCTCGCAGATTGTGTGGCACCTCTGGCATTGCAGCTTGTGGCGAATGTCAATCAGCATGCCGCCGCAGACCGGACATACTCGAGTTGAAAGGCACGCGGTCTCGGGCTGTGCACTGCTTGAAGGCGTCTGCTGAACCGTCCTTGAATCAGTCGTCGAATTCGTCATCAAAGCCTCGCCCTTCGAGAGATCAGTTCCGAAACGGAATCTTCTTAGTATGTCGTGGCGGGGATTGTGGCGTTCTCATCGGCCATCCTCAACCAGGGCAACTTGATCACGAGGACATCGCCGCATTGAGTTCCCAAAAGTCATACAACTCGGGACGAGCAGTGTCGACACGTACCTCGGATGGCCCGTTCAGCATGGGCGGTGGCGAAGAGGCTGTGATTTTTGCGATTGGCGTAACAGCAGCCAATAACTCACAGTCGCGTAGGCTGGGGCTCGCCCCAGCTTTGTTCCATACGACGCAACTGGGGCACGACCCATCTACACTACTGATACGCATCGCAGCTTGAATCAGCGAGTTTTGAGATAGGGAGCGTTGCAGACGGTTTTCATGAGTTCGGTGTCGAGGACGGATTGTTTCCAGGCGGTCATGGCAGCTTCCTCAAGGGCGTCGTAGTTGTCGTAAGCTCGATTCTCCAGTGGTGGCTCTTGAGATAGTTCCACAGAGTTTCGATGGGAGCGTCCGGTGGGGCGCCAGCTCTGGACTGTACGGCGGCAGTTGCACCAGGGTGATGTTATCGGGAACGGACAGCGAGTGGCTGCGATGAAAACCGGTCCGTCCCAGATCATCACGGCGTGTTCGTCAGGCGAAAGCGTGCGTGAGAACTGAGCCAGAAACAGGTTGATGATTTTCCGTATTCAGCTGCGGACTGATCAGGCCTTCGGCGTGCCCGGTCCGAGGGCAGACGGCTCCGATGACCCACAGGTATTGATTCTCAGTTTGCCGGATCGCGGTGAGCCGTGAACCTTTTTTCGCCCACACACTGGTCGTGGTTCCCTGCTGGCCGAAACGTGACTCGTCCTGAAAGTAGACCTGCAACTATTTGTCGGGGTGTCTGGCGGCGATCGATTGCTGCTTCTCCGGCCACTGCTGTTTGAACTCTTCCATGGCAACGGGATCGGACTTGCGATGGATCGGTCGGGGACGCAGATACGAATACCCCAGCGAATGCAACAGGTT
>JADHNX010000006.1 GCA_016779365.1 Planctomycetaceae bacterium | reverse complement strand
AACAGAATGGCGACTTCGAACGTCACGGGAATACTGGATGGTATGCTCATCAGCGGCTTGCCACTGATCAGAAACGGATAATCGATTCCGTTCATCCAGTGCTGCATCGCGAATGCGCCAACTGCACCGATCAAGGCGCCGGCCAGAACCACCCAGGGAAGCCGTGTTGGGGGAATCCGCAGTGCATCATCGATACCGTGCACGGGATACGGTGTGTGAGCCTCCAACTTTGTCAGCCCGGACTGTTTCAGGGCTGTCGCGGCCGACAACAACTTGTCTGCTGACTCAAAGATCGCGATCGCCCCGAACAGCCGTGATGCTGGCTCTGGTTCGTCGGTCGTGACAGGTGCTGGTTCAATGGTGGTCGACATGGTCGGCGAATTGTGTTTCAGGACTCGGAGACAGATGGCGAGGGAAGAACGGACTTCACTTCGGCCATGGCCACCATTGGTAGGAAGCGGCAGAAGAGCAGGAAGAGAGTGAAGAACAGTCCGAAGCTGCCGACGAACATCAGGACATCGACAGCAGTCGGTCGGAAGTAATCCCAGCTCGAGGGCAGGAAGTCGCGGCTGAGAGAAGTCACCGTGATGACAAAGCGTTCAAACCACATGCCTATGTTGACGCAGATTGCGACGCCGACCATCAACCAGGGCGAAGTGCGAAAGCGTTCGAACCAGTAAAGCTGAGGAATCAGCACGTTGCAGGTCACCATCGTCCAGTAGGCCCATGCGTAGGGCCCCTGCATTCGATTGAGAAAGGCGAACTGCTCAAAGCGATTGCCGCTGTACCACGCGGTGAAGAACTCAGTCGCGTACGCGTATCCCACCATGCAGCTCGTGGCAAGGATGATGCGGCACATCACGTCCAGATGTCTCGGAGTGATGAGGTCCTTTAGCCCAAACAGGTGCCGCGCTGGAACAAGAAGCGTGACCACCATCGCAAAGCCACTGAAGACGGCTCCGGCAACGAAGTAAGGTGGAAAGATGGTGGTATGCCAGCCTGGCACGTGTGACACGGCGAAGTCGAAGCTGACAATGGTGTGAACACTGAGTACCAGCGGTGTCGCGAGTGCGGCGAGGAGCAGGTACGCCTTTTCCAGAACATGCCACTGCCGGGCGGAGCCGGTCCAGCCGAGGGCAAACAGTCCGTAGGCAAACTGACGGACTCGCGAAGTTGCCCGGTCGCGAAGTGTCGCAAGGTCGGGAATCATCCCCAGATACCAGAATAGCAGCGACACGGTGGCATAAGTCGAAACGGCGAAGACATCCCACAGCAGGGGACTGCGGAAGTTGGGCCACATGGCCATCTGGTTGGGATAGGGGGCCAGCCAATAGACAAGCCAGACTCGGCCCACGTGAATGGCTGGAAAGATGCCAGCGCAAGTGACCGCGAAAATGGTCATGGCCTCGGCGAAGCGATTAATGCTGGTTCGCCACTGCTGGCGGAACAGAAACAGAATCGCGGAAATCAACGTTCCAGCGTGGCCGATTCCAACCCAGAATACGAAGTTGACGATCGGCCATCCCCAGAACACTGGCGAGTTGTTACCCCAGACGCCAATGCCGGTTGCGATCAGATATCCGATTAGCCCAAACAGCATCAAGGTGAGCGAGCTTGAGATTGCAAACGCGATGTACCAGGCACGCGGCGTCTGCGGACGCTCGACGATGCTGCACACGGTTTCGGTAAGCGAAGAGAGCGTCTGCTCTCCGTCGACCAGCGGCGGCCGCAGCGACTCGCTCGGAGTTCGTGTTGGGATGGGGACGACGGACATCAGGTTGTCGCTTTGAGTACAGGGTTTGGATTGCGGATGCGCGCGAGGTACTTCGTGCGTGGTTTGACGTTGAGTTCGTCGAGCATTCCGTAGGCCCGCGGCTTTGACTGCTCGGTGGCAACCTCGCTGCCGGAAAGCTTCAGGTCACCGAACGTGATGGCCTGAGCCGGGCAGGACTGCTGACACGCGGTCTGAACTTCGCCGTCTTCGAGCGGACGACGATCGTTGTCCGCGAGGATGCTGATGTTGCGGATGCGTTGCACGCAGTAGGTACACTTTTCCATGACGCCGCGGCTGCGGACGGTGACCTCCGGATTAAACGCGAGCTGTTTCAGAGACTGCTCGGGCTGCACGACCGGCAACTGGTAATCGAAGAAATTGAAGCGGCGGACTTTGTACGGACAGTTGTTCGCGCAGTACCTCGTGCCGATGCAGCGGTTGTAGACCATGTCGTTGAGGCCGTCGTCGCTATGGACCGTTGCGGCAACCGGACAGACCTGCTCACACGGAGCGTTTTCACAGTGCTGACAGGCAACGGGCTGCTGAACGACCTCGGGTTCGTCCATGTCGCCGGTGAAGTACCGGTCGAGACGCAGCCAGTGCATCTCGCGTCCTTTGAGCACCTGCTCTTTACCGACAACCGGGATATTGTTTTCTGACTGACAGGCCACGACGCAGGCGTTACAGCCGATGCATTTCGATAAATCGATCGACATACCCCATTGAGGACCGTCCTGCTCTGGCTGCTCCCAGAGCGCGATCTCTTCGTGCCCGTGATGAGCAAAGTCAGGATGCTCCGCGTACTCGTCCACTGTTCCCTCGCGAACCAGGTCACCAACGCGTCCGCTGATTTCTTCCAGACCAACTCGGTCGATGGCGAAGTGTTCCTGTGTGGTCGCGAACTCGTGGCGTCTTCCGGTCGACGTGATCGTCACACCATTTTCGAAGTGTATGTGCTCAATCGACCGGAGCGTTGAAACGTTGACTCCGACGGGATCGATGTTATGAGCAACATGCCCCGCGACGGTTCCGGCCGCGGTGCGACCGTAACCGAGTTGCAGGCCAATCGAGTTTTCGG
The DNA here is from genome assembly GCA_016779365.1 of Planctomycetaceae bacterium. Classification (GTDB taxonomy): domain Bacteria; phylum Planctomycetota; class Planctomycetia; order Planctomycetales; family Planctomycetaceae; genus JABMPE01. The sequence goes on along the minus strand of JADHNX010000006.1, from coordinate 23,498 downwards.
CCTGACCGGGCAGGATGTAGACAGGAGCCTCGACCGAACGTCCGTCAGACCCGATCCTGACCACGTCTCCGTGCTCAATGTCATGCTCGCGAGCTGTCGTCGGGCTCAGCAATGCGGCGTTGTCCCACGTCAGCTTGCTGAGCGGTTCGGGCAGTTCCTGGAGCCAGGCGTTGTTCGAAAAGCGTCCGTCGTAAACGGACCGGCTTGGAGAAAAAACGACCTCCAGCGAACGCTGGGGTGGTGTGAGCGAGATGGCATCAAGCGTCGACTGAAGCGAAGAGGAAACCGTTACATTGACCGACTCGAACGCGCTGCCGGCAAGGAAGCCGTCGTGCAACGTCGTATCCCATGCTCGTCCGGGGGACTCTGGAAGCACTGAATAGAACGTCTCCTGGATGAACCGCTTCCCGAGGTCTCCTGAGGCCGGCGGGTTTCCGGTGTTGAAGGCAGCAAGGAGCTGAATTCCCGACCGGCCGGTGAGTAGCGGTTCAATCAATGGTTGAGAAATAGAATACGTGCCCTCGTTCGAACGCGTGTCACCCCAGACCTCGAACGCGTGAGCCAGCGGTAAGTGCCACGTGCACAACTCAGACGTTTCGTCACGGTACGCGCTGAGGTGGATCGAGGTCTTCGCCTTCTGCAGCGCGTCGCCGAACTGGACTTCCACCGGTGCATCGTACACGGGGTTCCCACCAAGCATGATCAGTGTGTCGACGTTGCCCTCACGAAGTTCGGCAGAAAGGAAGTCAATTGCGGCCCGGTGGGACAACCGTCCGGCGTCAGGCTCCGCCGTATATCGGACGGTTGCCCCGGAATTTCCCAGCCACTCATTGATGCGATGAACCCGGGCATGAACATCAGCCGGCTGCGTGGGTCCAGCCATAAGGAGTGATCCACCTCGCGTTTCGACGAGGTCATTAACCAGTGCTTCGACGAATCGCAGTTGACCTGGTGCGAGGATTTCTTCAGGAGAAAGAGGTAGGCGCGAAGCGAGTCGAGGATCACTGTTGTCGCCGGGGTCTCTTCGGCTCGTCTCTCGAGGAGAGTCCCCCAACCGCTGCAAAATCAATGATTCGAGAACTGCGGTGACGAGCCGGATTGATGATGACTGTATCGGCAAACGGTGATCGGCCTGAGCTCCGGTGACGGAAAGCTCACTCTCCACTGAGTAAACACGATTGAAGAACGAACCCGAGTCTGGATCGCGATGAGCAGCCCAGTCGCGAACATGCCGCGTCGCCGCCGGATGCATTCCAAGCGGATCGGCATCAAGGCAGGCGACGACGCGGGCACGATCAAAGTCGTAGTGCGGGCGCAGGACGCGACCGAAGGCAAGTTGCGCACCACTGCGTTCGTGGTCGCGTGAGAAACTCTCGTACTCCAGGCAGACGGCTTCGGGGTGATTTTTCTGTAATTCTTCAAGCAGCCGCTGATAGGTCGGGGAAGAGGTCGCTTCACTCAGGAGAAACAAACCTTTGCCGTTGCCCCTCTTGAGAGCAGCGAAATGTCGTGAGGCGAAGCGATCGAAGTCGGACCAGTCGCGAGTGAATCGCTGGCCCGCTGATTGCTCAATGACGGCGTCGCTGCGATCTGGATCGTAGAGATTCAGAATCGCCGCCTGATCAAAGACGTCTGTGCCCCCCTCGCTCAGCGGATGATCCGGGTTGCCCTCAACTTTGGTCGGCCGACCGTCATAACAGGTAACAAGCAGTCCGCGGCCGCTGCCGCCGACCTCGTGTGAGGTCGCGAAGCGCTGCGGTATTCCGGGCGTCCGGTTGGTCGGCCTGACAGCAAACGGCGCGAACTGCTCGGCCTCCCAACGACAACCACCGACACCACCAAGCGCAAGTGAAGCACCCATCAATTGCAACCACCGGCGACGTGAAATTCCGTCCGGCAGCTCAGAAGCTGCTTCAGGAAACTCGCGATGCAGCATCTCTTCGAACTGAGGAGTGCCCTGCAGTTCGTTGAGACTCCGCCAGTATGTTGTTCCGGTATCTCTACTCATAATGACTTACCGATGGCAGGTGGAACAATTGGTAGATGGATTCAACCCAAGCTCTTCCTGAACCCGTGCTCCGATGACTTCCGAGGCTTCTTCTGGAACCCAGTCAAGCTGAGCGATCCGGTCGAGCGGCCTTAGATGCGGCGCTGGCTCGCGATGGCAGTCGAGGCACCAGGCCATGCTGAGCGGCTCGACCTGCTGCACCACTTCCATCTGGTCAACTCGACCGTGGCAGGAGACACAGCTGACTCCGCGAGTCACGTGAGCGCTGTGATTGAAGCACGCGTAATCGGGCAGGTCATGGACGCGTTCCCATTTGATGGGGGCACCGCTAGCCTGGCTTTCGAATACGGGCAGAAGCTTTTCACTGTTGGGATGCACCGAAACGGTGGCGACACTGCCGTTTGCATCAGCAGGGTTGTGACAGTTATTGCAGGTCTGAGTTGGTGGGATGGCCGCGTGTGCTGCTTCTTCGACTGTCGTGTGGCAATAACGGCAGTCCAACTTCAACTGACCAGCGTGCAGTTTGTGACTGAACGGCACTGGCTGCTGCGGTGCGTAACCAACGTCTGTCGTTTCAGGTGATGCGCCGAGTGCGAGGATTGTCACTGCGTACAGGCCAGCGGCCCCTCCGATGATCGGCAGAAGCCGTGTCAAACGGTTTGTCCATTCTGGAAAATGAAAACGTTCGGAAGGCATTAACTTGCCCTAGGCATTAATGAGCGATCTCCGCCGGATTCATAGACCGAAGACCCTGGTTTTCAATCAGTGGCTCGACCGATTGGACTGTTTCCTGACTCTGGGATTTCGCGGTTCGGTCGATTCCCGTTATCAAGCATTGAAGCCTTTGAGTGATGACGACGGGTGAAGACCAGCCAGGATCAGGATTGATCTGGTCTCGAATGGATGTCTTCCCAAGCTGTAGAAACTGCTGGATCGGTCGGTCGCTAAAGAAGTGAGGGTGTAAGTAATCGAGCTCACCGGTCGGAACAGTGTCCAATAACCTGCCCACACGCGATTCAGATTTGGTGAAGTTCTCTGCAGTCCCGAGCGTGGCTCGAACGAAAATCGATCAGTCGCTGTGGATGCTTTCCGCGTGGACGCAGCGATATCGACCCGCGGTCAAACCGTGTGCAAACGCAACAGCCGACTTCGATCAAACCGACTTCATCCGTTGAAGATTGGATGCGACCAAGGCCTACCGGCTGACTGCGGCGAGCGGTCTCAGTGAATTGCGGTCAAACTTGCTGTCAGTTCGAACGATTTTCCGTCGTCGCCGACAAGCTGGCTTCTATAACCGTGAATGGAAGTCTGTGGTTGATCCGCGCCAACGCCGAGGAGAACTGTCATGTGTCGAAATCTCTCAGACGCAACTCTGTCCGCATCCGGCGTCGCCAAGAAATCTCCGCGGCGCAGCGAGATTGCTGAGCGACCGCATCTCGTGGAACGAGCTCGAAAAGTGGTGACGCAGGAAGATTGTTTTATCTCCGCACCCGAGTTTGAGTCACTCAGCACGGAAAGAGTCGAAGCCGATGTGGCAAACGCAAGATTATTCATCCCACCGACTGAAAAACCGCCGGTGGGTACACCACCATACCTCGCGTATCTTTATTCAACTTCGCTGCTGACAGCTGAAGGAGAGCGGTTACTGTTTCGGAAGATGAACTTCCTGAGATATCGTTGCAACGTGCTACGATCGACTGTTGACCTTGATTCTCCCAACGAAACAACGCTCGCGGTCATCGAGAGTCTCGCGGCAGATGCATTGGACACACGATCTCAAATTATCGAGTGCAATCTTCGACTGGTCGTGTCCATTGCCAGGAAGTTGAGGCATCGACTGACCCCGTTTGACGAGCTCGTTGGTGAAGGGAATCTTGTCCTGTTGAATGCCACCGACAAGTTCGATTACTCGCGCGGCTATCGCTTCAGTACATACGCGACTCTGTCGGTGCAACGACACATCTACCGCTTACAGGAGAAGGCCCGTCTCGGCCGCCGGCAGGAACCGAACGTCAACAATGATTTCCTGGAAGAGCTGGAGCGTCGGACTGAGTCGGATCAGGAATTAATCCGCGACCTGCATCGGCTGGATGTGTTGATGAGTGAGGCCCCGCAAATTCTTGAGGATCGCGAGCATCTCGTGGTTCGCGAGCGGTTCGGTCTGGATGTGTCAGGAAAAGGTAAGCCCCTGCGGGAGCTGGCTGCAAACCTCGGAGTCAGCAAGGAACGCATCCGGCAAATCCAGATCAGCGCGACAGATAAGCTGTTCGATTTTGCTTTCGAATCAGGTTTGCTCAAGCCGTCCATCTGAGGCAGGGGGCTGAGAACTCCACAGGAGATATCGCTATGGCTGCATTTCTAATTCTTGGAGCGACCGGTTCCGTTGGTTCGGGACTCGCACGACGCCTCGTCAATAATGACTGTGACGTTTTCATCGCGGCGCGAGACGCAGGACGACTTAAGAATCTTGCATCCGAGTTGGGGTGCCCGTCGGCCCATGTCGACGCTTCCGATTCCGGAAGCTTTACTCGCTGCTTTGAAAAGGCGGCCAGCACATTTGGGGAGATTGCTGGGGTCGCAAACTGCATCGGATCATTACTGCTGAAGCCGGCTCACACTACGACGGACGACGAGTTCCACGCCACCGTCAACGCAAACCTGTTCTCGGCCTTCGCCACGGCAAGAGCTGCCGGAAAAACTATGAAGCGGAACGGCGGATCGGTCGTACTGGTGTCCAGCGCTGCGGCTCGGATCGGAATGCCCAACCACGAAGCGATTGCAGCGGCCAAGTCTGGAATTGAAGGTCTGACGATTGCGGCCGCCGCCTCATACGCGAGCCGTGGGATTCGCTTTAACGCTGTCGCACCGGGTTTGACAAAGTCGCGGATGACGAGACACCTCTGGGAGAACAAGACGAGTGCCGAAGCTTCAGTCCGGATGCACGCGCTGGGCCGTCTGGGGGAACCGGACGACGTGGCAGCCATGATGCAATGGTTGCTGTCTGACGAATCGAGCTGGATCACGGGTCAGGTGTTCGGAGTCGACGGCGGGCTGTCGTCAGTTCTGGGTCGGACGAAGGTATCGAGGTAATTGAATGCGACTGTTGCTTTGTCTCAATCTCTTCTCGACACTCGCAATGGTGGGCCTGATCTGGTTCGTCCAGATCGTGCACTACCCGATGTTTCGCAACGTCGGTGAAGGATCGTTTCTTGACTATGCTCGGCTACATCAGAAGCTGACCACCTGGGTGGTGGCTCCACTCATGCTCGTCGAAGCGTTCACAGCGGTCGGGCTGCTCTACCGTTCTCCCGCCTCGATCCCACCGAGCTGGCTATGGACTGGCGTCGCGCTCGTGTTTGTTGCCTGGCTCTCGACTGCTCTGCTCCAGGTGCCACGGCATGGCGCCCTTGCCGAAGGCGGGTTCTCGACGACTCATCACTCCGCGCTGGTCACAACAAACTGGGTCCGCACAATCGCCTGGACTGTCCGTGGAGCCCTTATGACGATGATTGTTCACCAACTGTTATCTCACAGGAGCTAATACGTCGATGGAATCGTTTGTCGGATCACTCGGACTCGTGCGGAGTAGTGCAGCCTCGCCGGCTCGATGGCTGCTCATGAAACGTGCGCAGCTCGAATTCATCCACGCTGATCGGCTTTCCGGAGATTCCTATCGCGACTGTATCGTTCGTGAAATCACGTGGACTCTGAATCTGCACCGACAGAAAGACTGTCTTGTTTCGAGCTACTCCCGACTCCACCTCTCGCAAGACATTTATGTTCCATCGGAGGCTCAGAAAGTCTGGTTCGATGTGGAGTTCTTCGTCGCCGAACTCTACACCGAAGCCGCCCGACGATCCGTGGCAGACAATCCTCATGCCGTCTGGCTGACGGGAGCGGAAGTCGGGGCAGGCCGTTCGAACGAAGGTCTTCCCATCTGCGAACGCCATTCGCTCCTGATGACCGCTGCAGACGTTATTTCAGCCTGGTAGAAAGAATCAAGCGGTGCGCAACCTCGTCCTGGTACTCGGCGATCAGTTAGACTCGAAGTCGGCCGCATTCGACGGCTTTGATAAGACGCAAGATGTTGTCTGGATGGCCGAAGTTGCCCAGGAAAATACGCACGTCTGGTGCCACAAACTGCGGATTGCTTACTTCCTTTCCGCGATGCGTCACTTTCGTGATCAGCTCTGCACTCGGAAGATTCAAGTCGCTTATCACGAACTGACGCCCGACCCCGGGCGTGACCGTGGAAGTTCCTTCTCCGAAATTCTCACGCACGATGTTCAAGAACATGGTCCTGAGAAGCTGATCGTTGTCGAACTGGGCGACTGGCGAGTGCGTGCCGAGCTTCAGTCAGCAGCCGAGTCTCTCGACATCGAGCTGGAGATCAGGCCGGACCGACATTTCTACTGTTCCACTGAAGAGTTCCAATCGTGGGCGAGTGGCAAGCAGAACTTCGTCATGGAGTTCTTCTATCGCTGGATGCGGACGAAACACGACGTCCTGATGGACACACACGGCAAGCCGGTCGGTGGTCAGTGGAATCTCGATCACGACAACCGCGAGAGCTTCGGAAAGGCCGGCCCGTCTGAATGTCCCACACCGAAAACATTTAAACCCGACGCCACCACCCGCGACGTGATCGCCATGGTCGAACAGAGATTCGCCGATCACCCCGGTTCGCTGGAACACTTCCTGCTGCCCGTGACGCGGCGGCAGGCTCTGTCGATGCTCAAACACTTTATCGAGCACACACTGCCGAACTTCGGTCGTTACGAAGACGCGATGTGGACGGACGAGGCGTTTCTCTACCACTCGCGATTGTCGGCTCCTCTGAATCTGAAACTGTTGGATCCACGCGAATGTGTCGAAGCAGCCATGATCGCCCACCACAACGGTTCGGCGTCGCTGAACAGCGTTGAGGGATTTGTGCGACAGGTTCTCGGCTGGCGTGAGTTCATCCGCGGTATTTACTGGCGTGAAATGCCGGAGTACGCCGAGTTGAATTTCCTGGAACACGACCGGGACGTGCCCTCATTCTTCTGGGATGGTGACACGGATATGGAGTGTGTCCGACAGTCGATGCAGCACGTCATCAACCACGGCTATTCGCACCACATCCACCGTCTGATGGTACTCGGCAACCTGTCTCAGCTATTGGGAGTTCATCCACTGAAGTTCCACGAATGGCACATGGCCATGTACGTCGATGCCGTTGACTGGGTATCGCTCCCGAATACTCTCGGTATGAGCCAGTTCGGCGACGGTGGTATTGTTGGCACGAAGCCCTACTGCTCGACGGGCAACTACATCAACAAAATGAGCCCCTTCTGTCGCAACTGCCGATACGACTACAGGAAACGCACCGGCGACGATGCGTGCCCGTTTACGACGCTCTACTGGGATTTCCTCGATCGGAACTACGAACGTTTGAAAGACAATCACCGCATCTCGTTCGCGATCAAAAACGTGGAGAAGCGTCGTGAAGATGACACAGAGATGACCGCCATCCGAAGGCAGGCATCGGAACTGCAAAACGGGCAATGCGGGCGGTAGCAAACAACCTTAATTCGGATGCCGTCGCAATTTGAATTGTCGCGTCTAATGCGAGTTACGAGGGCAACCGAAATCCTGCTGAGAATGATGACTTTGAACCGCTATTTGGAGAGGAAGTAATCATGGGCGATGTGATGATGCGAATCTCACTGCTGGTTCAGCGGGGAGCAATCTGCCAGTCGTGCGGCTGCGAGCTTCATGGCGAAATGACTGGTTCACCGCGTTCGTGCACCGACTGCGGCCACTCGCCTAACGACGAATCGTTGTCTCGGTCGCCGGATCAAACTGCTTTGGCCACTGGCGACTCGCCGAAGCGTTCGGCTAGTTCCACGTAATCCGGTCGATCGGAAGCCTGAGTGTGCTGGAAGCCGCTGTGGATCTGGCCACAGTGATAAATATAGGCGCCGGGCATCTGGAAGCTGTTGCCTCTCAGACGGCCGACCCCGTGACGATTGAGGACAGCCGCCATGAAACCGCGCAGCCAGACACGTGGACCAAGCAGTTCGGTAAACGAACCAAGGTCAAGCCCGAACAGGCGGTACAGTCGACAGTGTGGATCGGCGATCCGTGGAACGTCGTCCATCTTGTACTTTTCGAAGAAGGTCGCGTCGCGTTCATTGTCTCCCATGTGCACGAGGACGATGCCGCAGCCTGATGCTTCGATTTCGGCGCGCTGCCGTGACAGGTCGGAAAGGGCTTCGCGGCAGAACGTGCATCCGGCATGGCGGAGAAACATAATCAGTTGCGGCTGCCGGTTGGCAAGTTCATCAAGAATGCTTCCCTGATTCGTGCGAAGTTCGCTGAGCGGGTCGTCGGCCTCTGGGGTGTCGTATGCCGTGTTCACACTCTGATGATAGCGAATCGCGCCCCACAGGATGGCAGCGAAGGGGAGCCACCAGATGAGGTCGTTGGTGATGATCGTCCAGCCGACACTGGTTGGCAGTGTCCCCGCGTTAATTGAAAACACGAATCCGATGGGGCCAAACACTTTGCCAAGGAATCCGACGAGCGTGATTGGCCAGTGACGGTAAACGTCTCGGGAAGCGATCAGATACCCGATGCCATACACGCCAACGATCATGCCGATGCATTGCCAGAGTTGTGCGATCGGGGCCCCAGATTGCAGTCCCAGCAGATTCAGTGACGTCTGCGGCGCCAAAACCGTGAATGCACCCCACACAAGGTTGTAAACGCCGGCCGCGAGAAGAACGGTCCGCATCCATGGACGTGATTTCAATTGGCTGTTCATTGAAGTCTCCTCGGGAGCGTTGCAGAAAAGGATCAAATGATCTGAACATTGTCACCTGGCATTTAACTCTGCCTCAAGGGCGGATGCCAGGCAGGATAAAGCAGTGAAAGCAACGCCAGCATTTATCAACGTTTTGGAAGGCATCGCATCACGGCAATCACTTAATCAGGATGGTCCGGCCCACTTTGGGCAACGTCGCTGTCTTTCGGTTGCGAAGTTCCGATAGCTATCCCAATTGTCGCCAGCATGCATGTGGCGAAGATGCCGAACCCGATCGTGAAGAGTGCCAGATCAGTCACTGCGGCCTCCCAGGATTAGAGTTCCGAACGAAAGGATCGACGGTACCCAGAGCCCTACGTACAGCCCCTGTTCCTTGCTTCCGTTGAACCACAGATAAACCGAGAGCAGAAACGAAAGGCCTGCCCCGGCGACATAAGTCGCCTTCGCAATACTTCTCTTTGTCATCAGATCACTCCGAGTTTTTGACGTGATGCGTCCTCGCGACCAATGCCAGGCAGGCATCTCATGGCCAACGAGTGGGACGCTTAATGGCTTACCGGAGATTCATAGACTCGATCAGTGCGAAGCAAAGATGGATTCAAAAGGTTTGGCGACTTCACCGAGTTTTTCCAGGCTTCGTTGAAGCAACTGACGGACTCTCTCCTTGCTGAGTCCGAGTTGTTCTCCAAGCTCGCGAAACGTCAGGCTCTTACCCGAGCCGTCCAGTCCGAACCGACCTCGGACGATAAACTGCTCGCGTTCGTCGAGTGTGTCCTCGAGTTTCGCGATCACGGCTGCGGCAGCAACTTTGATCTCGTCCTCAATCAATTCAGCCGGATCAGTTTCGATCATCGGTTCCTGAGCCATTACCTCGGCCTGACAGGCGTGCTCGCGCTGGGCGCGTTTGCGGCGACGATCAATCACACGGTACAGATGCCTCTGCACGGCATGTGTCACATAGGTGCTGAAGCGGTATCCTCGTGAGTAGTCAAACTTATCAATCGCGTAGATCAGGATTCCGTTACCCTCGGCGACGAACTCATCAAACTCCTCACCGGAGATCGACAGCTTGCCCGCGATGGATGCTACGAGACGAAGGTTGGCTTTGGCCAACTCTTCGCGAGCCGCCTCAGCCTCAACAAGAAGCCGTTCCATCTCTCGGACCTTCTTCTTCGCCGGTCGCTTCGGATTGAGAGTCGCCTGAATGGCACTCGCCCGGAACCTCAGGAAGTTCAACTGCTTGAACAGAAGTTGCTCACCTTCAAATGTCAGCAGGCGGCTCTCCTGCAAAGGTGCCAAGAGCGACGCTTCAACGCGATTCGGATCGAGCGATCCCGGGGCCTGTGCTTCTTCCGCGTAGAGCTCGAATTCGATGTCGTCAAAGTCAGATTCGAGCGTGTCGTCAAAGTCACCGTTGGGAATGAAGTCGATCGGCCGATCAAGGATACCTGCGGCGGAGACTCCCGTGTCTTGGTGAGCGTTCATCATTACCTCTCCTGAAATTCGTTCAAGACGTTATGACTGTCAGTGTCGTCAGGGAGAGTATCCGCCTATCGCTCCGTTCCACAACAGATAAAAACATTCAAAACATTCAAAACGTTCAATATTGAGAAATAGTGAGGCCAGTTTGGCTGAATCCAAGTGCTCGTGGCAGCTTTGTGTGTTCAAAAATAATTGTATTTATACATATCAATTCAAAACTGAAGACGATAGAGGGAGTGAATGCCGACGCCATCACTACTGTCTAGTCGGGGTCTAGCTTCGCAATACGCCCTAGGAAGACGTTGGGTCTAACCGGTGACCGCAGATGTTTCAGCATCGCCGCCGGCCCAGAAATTCATCCATATCGTTCACGCGAATGCCGGATCCAGCAGCTCGACGGCATTCCCGGACGGATCGGCAACGTAGACCGAGCGCGTTCCGTCTCGATGTGTCTTTAGCGGACCAGCATTCAGGGCGGCGGGGGCGACGAAACCGATGTGTGCCGGATGGTCGCCTTCGGTCACAAGAGCCAGGCTCGAATTCGCGAATCGGAGCAACGCCCAGGATCCGTCCTCGTAAGTAACCTCGCAGCGGAAACGTGACCGATACCACTGCACGGAATCGGCCACGTTCTGGACGACGATTGCCACGTGATGCAGCGAGTCAAGTTGCTGGACAGGTTCACTCACGGCTGAGTCCCGAAATGAAGATTCGCGGCAGAATCATGAGGGACAGTGCCGCGCCACACTGTGATTACTGCCTCGGTCGAAGTAGATGTCTCCGCCGATCTGTCGGGTTGTAGAACGTCGAAGTGGGCGGCCCACCATTTTTATTCGTGCTTTGAGAGATTCCGTGCCTATAAATGCAACTCGGTGCAAGACTTTAACTTTCCTTGCCGGTAGATGACTCGCATGAAGACGTATGTATCGCCACGTCAGGTTGCCAGAGCGCTGGGCGTCAGTGAATCGACACTGAAACGATGGTGCGACCGGGGCCTGATCCCAATGCAGAAGACAGCGGGCGGACACCGGCGCATGGCGGTCAGTGACGTGATCGCTTTTCTGAGAGACAGCGGACAGGAGCTTGCTCAGCCCGAACTGCTAGGTCTCCCGGCAGCGGTCGGACGGACGCAGTGGACTCTCGATCGCGCGCGGGATCAGATCCTGCGGGCACTCATCGACGGCCAGCACGACGTCGTCAGTGAAATTGTCGTGAGCCTGCTTGTCGCAGGTCATGACCTTCCGGCAATCTTCGATACCGTCGTCGCGCCGGCTCTGCACGAGCTTGGCGAACGGTGGTCCTGCGGCGACGTCGTGATTTACGAGGAGCGCCGCGCGTCCGAACTCTGCATGGGAATGCTCCGCGAGCTGCGCAATCGACTACAGCCTTCTCGCCGCGCAGGACGGCAAAATGCCATCGGGGCAACTCTGGAGCACGACGTTTACACGATCCCTGTCACCATGGCCGAACTCGTCCTGCTGGATGCTGGCTGGAACGCCACATCACTCGGCTCGAATCTGCCCGTCGATACTCTGCGGGACGCAATCGAAACCCTGCGTCCGGAACTGTTCTGGCTTAGCGTCAGTTACGTTGAGAACGCTGCCACATTCCAGACGGAACTCGTAATACTCAAATGCGCGGCCGAAACCGTTGGCTGCCGCTTCATTGTGGGTGGCCAAGCGGTGACGCGGTCCGATCTCAGCGAATTTCCAGGCGTCGAGCATTGCCACTCATTCCGGGGCTTTGCGGAAGCGATCGAATCGACTGAAGCGAGCCCGAGTGAAGATCAGCCGTCTCGATCTCTCGCACTCTCCAACTGACCGGGCGACGACGAATGCCGGAAGGACACACGATACATCGCCTCGCTCGAGACCACCGGCGTGACTTCGTGGGACAGAATCTGCAGGTGTCGTCACTGCAGGGACGATTCGAAGTAGAAGCTCGCAAGCTAAACAGAGACCGGCTTCTCGATACCGACGCGTGGGGCAAGCACCTGTTCTACCACTGGAAATCGGGTCACATCGTGCACGTCCACCTGGGACTGTACGGTAAGTTCCGCAAACACAAGTCGCCCCCGCCCGCCCCTCACGGAGCCGTCCGCATGCGTGTCGTTGGTGACAGGAAAGCCTTTGACCTGATCGGACCGACTCGGTGCGAACTGATCGCCGAAAGTGACAAGCAGAAGCTTCTCGATCGTCTCGGCGAAGACCCGCTGCGAGACGACGCGGACCCGGAAGTCGTCTGGAATAGAATCAGCCGCAGCCGGGCTCCCATCGGCAAACTCTTGCTGAATCAGTCGATCATTGCCGGAGTCGGCAACTTGTTCCGGGCCGACGCGCTATTCGACCAGGGCATTCATCCGGAGCGTCCCGGTCGTAAACTGTCTCGCGAAGAATTCGACGCGCTGTGGCAGCGACTCTGTGAGTTTCTGGCAATCGGCGTTCGGTACAACCGGATCATCACAGCCGATCCCGAGACCATCGGTCGCACTCGCGGGCGGATGCGAAAGGGCGAACGACTCCTGGTCTACAGAAAGGTAACATGCCCGGAGTGCGTCTCTGCGATCGACAGATGGGAGCTCGGTAACCGCTGGATGTACGCCTGCCCGGCCTGCCAATCGTGACTGGTTTGAAGCTGATGTCACTGACCGCTGCGGGATGAGTGGCGACTCATGTATCCCTTAACATTGAGCTTTCTCGCCGTGTTGTCACTGCTCATGTAGCGGATCTTCCCGAAGATCGGGCGTTCCGGTCCCCAGGCGCGGTCGTAGCGTCCCAGGCACCAGAAGATGCCCGAGTAAGAGTTCGGGTTGCGGCCGTCGACCGCGTAGCGGTTGTTGAATTCGATCAGCACACGCAGCGCCTCGCGCGGAGTCTTTGACCACTCGTAGATCTTCTTGACCCACAGCATCCGCAGGTAATTGTGCATGCGGCCCTCTGAAACGAGCTGGTTTTGAGCCGCATTCCAGAGTTCGTCGTGAGTCTGAGCTGCGTCGAGTTCGTCCAGTGAGTAGAGGTGAGGTCGCGCGTCGCCCGCGTGTTCTTCCATGGTCGTGCGTGCCCAGTCGGGAAGTGACTCGTACTGATCATAGTCGTCGCGCTTCGAGCACATGTTGTATCCCAGCTCGCGCCAGGTAATGAGTTCATCGAGAAAGCTTTCCGCTTCGCGACTCATGCCCCACCAGCCTTCGCGGCTGCCGCTGGCCTTCTCCGCGAGATTCGACTCGGACCAGTTCTCGCGTTGAAGGATGCGGGCGAAGGTTTCGTGAGCGGAGATGTGTCCGAAGTGCAGGTACGGAGACAGTCCACTCGCGGCGTCGCTCTCCGGATCATTGCGATCGTCTGCGTAACGGGCGAGCCGATCCGCGAGGAATGTCTCAAGGGTCTCCGCAGCCGCATCTGTTCCACCTTCGAACGCCGCCGGTCCGACGTGGTGGCTGATCGGAAGCGACGAAAGGGAATCCTGATCAGCTTTGAGCAGTGCGTCGTCTGCTGCCGGCCAGCGTTTGGCAAAGCCCCGTGGGAGACGGGCCAACTCAGGCAGTCGCAGTTCTGCCAGTGGCTCAGGATCGGGCCAGTCGAGCATGTGCGGCCGTAGTTCCTTCTGCAGATAGCGGCGGAACGAATGAGCCGTCGTGAAGACTCTGTCAGTCGCCCGCATTGGCAGCAGTCCATTGGAATCGATCGCTTCCAGCGGTACCGACAGGCGTTGCGATACCGCTTTGAGCATCCGGGGGAGAAAGAAGCATGGAAAATCGTCCGTGACGACCAGGCATGCCCTGGCCGCGAATGCTTCCAGCATACCTGATCCCGCGCCGTGCTCGGGTTCGACATAGGCCAGATACCGGATGCAGCTTTCGCGAGCGATGGCCTGATTGTCGGCCATGCCCTGCAACACGAATCGATGCAGTCGGTCGTTGGCCCACTGGTATCCACAACGTAGCGCTTCGAGCACGAGGAGCGGCTTCTTCAATCTCTTTGCGTGTTCGACGGCGCGCTGCAGTGAGAAATTCCACTCCAGTCGACGGTTCGCAATCATCCAGTAGAGGACAAAGTCGCCGTCCCGTCGGACGGCGGCGTCATTCAGTTGGCGAATTCGCAGTTCCGGGACAGAGTCGCTCACAGCGTAGTGCTCCTCGATCTGTCAGACGGCCAGAAGTTATTGTCCGGGTTCGACGAGTTCTGCGGATACGTCATCAAACATCAGTTCGACATCCGGTTTGAAGACGTTGCCGACCAGAACATCAGTGACACGTCCGCGGTGCTCAGGGAATCTTGCGAGGAAACGGCCGAAGTTGAAGTCCATGTCGTAGAAGGCATACACGAGTCGGCGGAAATTCTCGACGCCGACGTCGTAGGTTGCCTGCCACGATCCCAGTCTCTCGGGAGAGAGGTCTTTGCTGATCAGCGCGGCGTTGATCGTATCGGCGGCCATCTCTCCGGACTTCAGCGCCAGGAACGCACCGCTGGAGTAGACCGGGTCGATGAAGCCGTACGCATCACCGACCATGACCCATCCAGCCCCGGCTCCCGGGCGGCACTTGTAGGAAAAGTCTTTTGTGACTCGATAAGGCTCGATGCGTTCCGCGACAGCAAGCCGCCGTTGCAGCGGCGGGCAGCGATCGAGTTCCTGCTGGAAGACCTGCTCGGCAGATTCGCCATCGCCGGGAAACATGTAACCGAGAGCCCCGGTGCAGCCAACACTGACAACATCGTCCGGCAAGGGGATATACCAGAACCACGATTTCTTCTCGCGTGAATTCAGGATGATCGTGGCACCTGCATCGCGACCGGCATCTCGATGTGCACCTCGGAAGTGGCTCCAAACGGTTGCGTTCCTGAGCACCGGGTCGACCTGCTTGAAGCCCAGCGTCGACCCGATCAATGCTGATTGACCGGTCGCATCGACAAATACGCGAGTTGCCACACGGTAGGCACTGCCGTCCGACGAGCACAGATCCAGTTGTTCAAAGGAGCCACTCGGACCATCCGGCGCCCGCAGTTTCGTCTCGGGCATAATCGTTGCACCACGCCGTCGCGCGTTGTCGACGAGCATGCGGTCAAACTCCGACCGAATGACCTGCCAGGTGTGCCCCGGTCCTGTTGATTGAAAACCATCAAAGTAGAAAGGCTCTGATTCACGTCCAGACTCTGTGACGAATTGAACGCTGTACTTCTTCGGAAACGGCGACGCAAGCATCTCGTCAATCATGCCCAGACGGCTCAGCACATCGTTCGCGGCGGGAATCAGTGACTCGCCAACGTGCAGTCGCGGTACGGACTCCCGCTCGACGAGCAATACGGAGTGACCATATTCGGCGAGGAGTGCTGCTACGGTCGAGCCGGCCGGTCCGCCTCCGGCGACAACAACGTCATAGTTCAGCAATTGTGGTCCACGGGTCATCGCGATTCCCTTCAACGACTTTTCAGTGCACAACAGGTCCCACTGGCGTCTCACGCTGCGACTCGCTCAATCGACGGTTGTCGGCGACCCAGTCCTCGCGTGTGTACTCAACGACAGATGTGTCTGTCTCTCGCACCTCGATGCGATTCAGGCGGAACCCCAGAGACGTGATCTCCGTAAACAGCACGAAGCTGAGATTTTCAACGCTGCTCGGAAAGTCGAGCACCTTCAAACGGAACTCTTCACCAGTCCGCTCAGCGTGAAGCTGAAGCGTCTCGTACAGCGGGTCGTGCCTGTGGATCAGCATGCCGTGGTCATACCCGTTCTTGAGCATCGGTTCGATCTGCTCGTCGAAGTCACCGAACAGCGTTGTCAGGTTGCCGGTTCGTTCGACTTCAAAAAAGCAGGTCAGTCCGTAGCGGTGACCGTGAATGTTGCGGCACTTATCCTGTAGCTCCTCATTACGGTGAGCGGCGTAGAACTTGTTTTGCTTCTGGATAATCATCTCATGCCCCTCAATTAAATGTGGCTGGCGGAACGTCGGTGACGGCTACTTGTGATTGATGAGCGACAGGATCTCCGCGCGACTGGCCGGACTGGTGCGGAAGATACCGCGGAGAGAACTGGTGACCGTCAGCGTCCCGGACTTGCGAACTCCCCGCAGAGCCATGCATGAGTGCTCAGATTCAATGACTACGGCGGCGCCCTTTGTGCCGAGTTTCTCTTCCAGCATGTCGGCCACTGTTTGAGTCATCCGCTCCTGCACCTGAGGACGCCGGGCCACTTCTTCGACGACCCGGGCCAGCTTGCTCAGCCCGACGACTCGCCCGTTTGGCAGGTAGCCAACGTGAGCAACGCCAGTGAACGGCAGCAGGTGATGCTCGCACATGCTGGTGAAGGGAATGTCCCGCACGAGGACGATCTCGTCGTATTCCTCTGGGAACGTTGTTTCGAGATGACGGGAAGGATCGAGATGCAGTCCCGAGAACATCTCCTCATACATTCGCGCAACACGAGCCGGCGTATCGAGCAGGCCATCACGTCCGGCATCTTCACCGACTGCCTCGAGAATCGTGCGAACCGCAGCTTCGATCGCCGGTTTGTTGACGGGCTGCTGTAACTGAGCAGCTTGCTTTGACGTCACTGCGGATTGTGATTCTTCGGAACGGGAATCGTTGATTGAGTACGAATCGAATTCTGCGACTGATTCTGATGCAGTCATGAGATCAAGAGACATGAGGAACATTCCTGCTGATAGTGAGTAAGTCGTGTTTAAGAAAAGAGGCGAAGCGGCATTCACCGACTTCGCCTCTTGAATTAGAGCGGATCGGGACTTGCGTTCGACTAGCGAATGTCAGTCATCATCACACGGTAGGCAGCATCGAGACCGTGTCGCATAGTCCAACTCTGTGAGTCACTGCAGGTCGTTCCCTTAGCGTGCTGCATGGCTGTCTGCAGGTGACGAACGGCGTGAGCGGGCATCTCGTGATCACTGTCGAGCAGCGAGATCGCGGTTGTCATGTAATGACGGGCACAAGCTTCTGTGTGACCGGAGTTGTAGAGAGCTGTTCCGCGAGTTACCGCGTGATGAATCGTCACTTTCGCGTCAGCCTTGCTCACCTTCTTTGCCGGCGGCATCAGCACAGCATCGATGACGTGAATCACACCGTTGGACGCTTCAATGTCAAGTGCGGTGAGCTTCGACTTGTTGATGAAAGCACCCTTCTTTTTGGCACTGATTTTCAGTGTGGAACCGGCCAGCGTCGGAGCCTCTTTCAACTTCAGAGCCTGATCGGAATACACCCGGCCTTCGACGACGTGGTAGAGCAGAATCTGCTTGAGCTGATCAATGTTCTCTGGCTTCAGCAGGCTCGCGACAGTTCCTTCCGGGAGGCGAGCGAATGCTTCGTCGGAGGGAGCAAAGACAGTCATCGGCTTGTCACCCGAGAGGGCGTCAACCAGCCCAGCAGCTTTAGCAGCAGCGACGAGCGTCTTGAACGTCCCGGCTTTCACGGCAGTCGCCGGAATGTTGTCGGAAACGGGCAGGATCACGGAGTCGATGACATGAATGACCCCGTTCGAACATTTGATATCAGTCACCACGACTTTCGCCTTGTCGACCATTACTGCGCCGTCCTTCACCGCGATGTCGACGCGTTGACCGTTGAGTGTTGTCGCATTCGACAGTTTCACAACCTTCGCGGCTTCGACGGCTCCGGGCACGACGTGATACGTAAGAATTCCAGTCAAGGTGCCCTTCGCCTCAGGTTTGAGCAGCCCCTCGACAGTGCCTTTTGGAAGTTTTGCAAAAGCTTCGTCAGTGGGAGCGAAGACCGTAAACGGCCCTTTACCTTTCAACGCGTCAACGAGGTCAGCGGCCTGAAGAGCGGCAGCCAGAGTCTTGAATTGACCCGCGGCGACGGCCGTTTCAACGATGTCCTTCTTCTCCCCAGCCCGGATGCTTCCAGACAGAGTGAGTACGAGTCCGGCCAGCGTGAGCCCAAGAATTGTGCGGCGATTCAACAACATGTCATTAATCCTGTTTTTTATTTGAGTGAAGTGTGTGGTGAGCGGTAAGCGACTTTGACTAACCCTTGACTTGTCTGGCCTGACATGCAGGTTGTAGGACTCGCTCACATACCGACCACTGGAAGGCGAAGCGTTTTCAGGTTTTCGATGAAGAAGTTGTCAGCGTTCGGCGGAACTTCGATGGCGAGCTCTTCTAAAGGGCAGCAAACAGGGTCCGCAGCGCTGACGCCGTCTCAAATGGTGGGCTGCCATGCGATGGCATTGGTTGGCCGCGGTGCCTGACAGTGCTCCGACATTGCGTCATCGCCTCAGTCACAAGATTGTGAGGCGACGTAAGAGATATGTCTCTTACGCGCGACCAGGTAGTTCAATGGCAGACTGACATCAAGTGGCGGAAGGGGATTTCAGAACCAGGTCGGCTGCCCGGCGGCCAGATTGCATGGCCCCCTGAATCGATCCGTGTTCCCGGAAATCTCCGCATAAGATCAGATTGTCGCGGAGACACGCCGTTTCACCTCTGGCATCCTGCCGCCCCGGAGACTGGTCCGGCAGCGCGTATCCAATGTGGTAAGTGCGCAGGTGCTGCCATTCCTCAACTGAGTTGCCAAACCAGTCTCGCATCTGTGCCACAACCCGTGATTCCAGAGAGGCCGAATCGTCTGAATGTCTGTCGAGAACCGTTGCCGACACGAGATGCTGCCCTTCAGGGGCGTAGTCAGGTGCGACGAGGCTGGGCACCGACAGATTGTTCACCGGGCCCGAGCCTGTGCCATTCAATACGAGTATTGGTTGTTCGACGGGAGACTTGCGGCATCGAAAATACACACAGCGGACTGAGCGCTGAGTCTCTGGGTAAGGAATCTCTGGAAGCAGCTTCGCGGCCGCGGGTTCTTCCACAGCAAGAATGACGGACTGCGCGGCCAGTCGTTCCCCGGACGTCAGGATTACGTCAACTCCATCAATCGAGGCCACGGGGCAATTCAGGCGGATGCGGCCCGGTGGCATCCTTGATGCCAGCTGGCGCGGAATCTCCTGCATTCCGAGGGCCGGTATGGCAGCTGCTCCGCTGTTGAACATCGAGAAGGTGAAGTCGAGCATCCGTGTCGACGTCTCAAGAGCCGGTTCGAGAAAAACACCGCCGAAGAACGGACGGAAGAATCGCTCGATGATACATGACGAGAAACCAAAGTCGTTCAACCACTTGATTGCAGACTGTTCGTTTTCGCTGAAGATGTCACTCAGTGGCATCTTTCGGGAGCGGCGCTTCATCGCGACGGTCAGCAGCTTGTCGCGCAGAGTCGCAGCCGGTGACAAGGCAGTCGAGACGGCTGACAGCGGCCTGCGGGTCGGATCGACAAAGCGAGTGAATCCATTGTCCAGCCGGATCAGTGCTCCGGGATCAAATGTGCGTAGCTGCAAGCCCTCGTAATTCAGCAGAGCCTGTGCTTCCGGATAAGCCGTCAGCAGAACCTGAAAACCACGGTCGAGTCGAAATCCGTCGACAATATCGGTACGTATTCGTCCCCCAACGTCGTCGGATGCTTCGAGCAGCTGCCAATCAACACCGCGTTCCTGAAGCGTCTTGGCTGCGGTGAGACCAGCAATACCGCCACCGACAATAATGACATCCGGCACTGTGCGGCCCTCGAAGAGCTGTGAGAGATTAATAGGTTCGGCGAAGCAACAAGCGGCAACGGAACTTCATGTCCCGCTGCCACTCGGAAATCACGCCAGGCAGACCGGTTTACGGAATTAGAACTCGATCAATGGCGTGTATCAGACCGACTTCGCATTCAATGTCAGTCTTAAGAACATTGGCTTCGCCGACGGTCACGCCTGAGTCGGCGACAACAACTGCGAGAGCTTTGCCGTTCACCGTGTCGGCGGATTCAATGTCAACCACCTGCTCGGCCGTCAC
Organism: Planctomycetaceae bacterium; assembly: GCA_016779365.1. Classification (GTDB taxonomy): domain Bacteria; phylum Planctomycetota; class Planctomycetia; order Planctomycetales; family Planctomycetaceae; genus JABMPE01. The sequence continues at coordinate 3,350 of JADHNX010000006.1, read as the reverse complement.
GCGTCCGGACACAACGTGGAACGTCAGGATCGACGCCAGTTTTTCTTTGTTCTCCGGCTTAAGCAGATCGTCGAGCGTACCATCCGGCAGCGCAGCAAATGCCTCGTCTGTCGGAGCAAACACGGTGAAGGGATCACCCTCGGACAGAGTATCCTTAAGTCCGGCCGCTTCGATCGCCGCAAACAGCGTTGTGAACGACCCCACGCCCTCAACTTCAAGCGGCTTACCATCGTGGGATTGTTCGGAAGCCTCGTCGGCGACCGCTTCCTCGACGTGTTGAGCAGCGTCTGCATGACCCGAACCGTTAGCGTGGTCTGCGTCCTGCATTGGAGCAGCGTCGGTCGCAGGCTCGGTAGAGACTGTCTGATCGCTCGTCTCGGATGCAGGCCGGTTTGAGTCACTGCAGCCAGCAATGCTGACTGCGACTGAAGCTGCAAGAACTGTCGATGCCCAGTGTCGAAATAGCATGATTGACTTTCTAAGTAATCCAAGTGCTCGTGAACTGAGACGCCTTCCGTCTCTCCATCCGGATTTATTGGCAGCTGAAATGGAAATCCAAGTAGCAATCCAGATCGATTCTCAATTCCAGTTGCGCCGAGTCATTTCATGAACTGCTGGGAACAAACGATTGGCTATCGCCGCATTGCCGTAGCGAGCTGTTCGATGACCACATTGTCTGTCGGGAATGCCAGCTCCGGTATGTCGTTCAGATCGACGAACTCTGCCCGCAGTGCGTCGTCACCAGCTGAAAGAGCCCCGCCCGTCTCTCGACCGAGATACCACACGCCAACCGTGTGGCTTGCCGGGTCGTGGAAGTTTGACTGCACATTAAAAACGCGAATCAGTTCGCATTTCAGTCCGGTCTCTTCGTGCAGCTCGCGACCTGCTGCGGTTTCAACATCCTCATGCCATTCCACATGACCGCACGGAATGCACCAACGCCCGCATCGACGCTGCGTCAGCAAGACGCGATGATCGCGGAGCAGGATAACCGCAACGCCCACAGTGGGATTGCGAAAGTGGATGCGGTCGCAGTCTGAACATCGTTGCCTTGGTGTCCCTTGGTCGTCGAATGCTGCCAGTCTGTTGCCGCAATGTGGACAGAATTGGTAAGTCATTGTTTCGATTGCTCCATGAGTTTTTGTAGTACTGTGCAAGCCGTCGGCAATCTGTGTATACCGTGAGGCTGACTGGTAACTCGGAGAAAACGGCCTGCTGCTACTCGTCCACGTCAGCTTCAATCGCGACCGCCTCTGAAGTAAGCGTCTCCACAATCTCGGAGGTAACGATCAGCCAACTCGCTTACGATCCCTGAGCCACGCCAGCGTCTAAAACGGAGTAACCGTCAGCGAGCAGTTTCGAAAGCTCGTTCCGGCTGAAACCCGTCTCGTTCTCAAGCAACACACGATTCGTCTCCTGCAGCACATCCTACGAATCTGCGTCGCCGAGCAGCGACTGGATGCAAATCAGTAAGCGATGCTGGTGAGTTGCAAGAAGGCAGGAAAGGCCGGATCAGATTCACTCAGAAAACCGACTGCCGCACTCGATCCCGTTGGGGACGTGAGTCGTCTCCCGCCACTTTCCCAGTACTTACGCGCCGCAATTACCAATCGACCGGAAGCGGATTGGCTTCGATCGATCTGGTGCAGATCTGCTGTCAGATTGATGGCAGCAAAATAAACGTTGGAGTATTCACCTGTCGTCAGTTTTCGCAGCGTCGGTCGACACCAACCGGGTGGAGTTGCGCCGATCGATCGAAAGTATGAACGATACTTGAACTTTTTCAGATCGCCGGGAAAGGGCAGGAAACGAAACACCTGAAAATGGCTCGTGAACAGACAAGCTATGTAAGGTACCTGTTGTGAAAAGGGGCCGGGGTGTGGGCAAAAAGTCAACCGCCCGCGTCGACCAAATGGTGGGCGATGAATTCTTTGAACTGGTGCGTTGTGTTCAGCGAAGATTCACGCCTTCAGTAGAGTGCCGATGCTTCGACACTCCGATCAGGCCGGAAGCCGTAGTCGTCCTGTGGTTACTTCGTGCTGTGCTTCGAGGTGGCAGAGTCAGAAGTGACTACTGCCTGTCTTACTTCACAGGGATCACTTACCAATGACTGACGCCACTCAGACGTCGGACAGGTTGAGACAGCTCATTCCGATACTCGGCTTCAACCTCGCCTACCTGCTTGCGGCAATCGTCGGTTCAGTCGCGTCCGGCAACTCAGAGTTCATCCTCTACATCGTGATCATGCTGATTCTCGGGAGTGTCGTCTGGTTTGCCGATCGCCGTGTCGGGTTCAGCCCGCTGGTACTCTGGGGACTCAGCGGCTGGGGACTGATCCACATGGCCGGTGGTCTCATCGCGGTACGTGATTCCTGGCCGATCAATGGCGAGCATCGAGTGCTTTATAGCCTCTGGCTGATCCCTGACCTGCTGAAGTACGACCACGTAGTCCACGCATTCGGTTTCGGTGTAACCACGCTGGTCTGCTGGGAAGGCCTGTGTGCGATCCTGACGGCACAGAAGACCGTGGGTGATCCATCCATGCCTGTTCCGACTCTGGGCATGCTGACGCTGTGTGGAGCCGCCTCGATGGGCTTTGGTGGTCTCAACGAAGTGATCGAGTTTGCTATCACGTTGACGCTGCCGGAGACAAACATCGGCGGCTACATCAACACCGGTTGGGACTTGGTCTCGAACCTCGTTGGAGTGATCGTAGCCTGCCTGCTGATAGCTTGGCGTCACGGTGAGTCGAAACAAGAGTAAGTCATAACCGATTTTTCTGAGCAGCCAGTAGTTGACGGGCAGCACCGGCCTTCTCCTCATCGGTTACCTTATTCACAGCCCTTCACTGTGATTCTTCAACATTGCTGCGTCATCACAGGTCTGTTGGCCGAAGATGGCCAAGATGCCCACACTCAGACGTGGCAAAGTTGGCCATCTTCCTCACTGCCGTGACCATCTTGGTTCCAACTGCATGCAGCCGCCAAGAGCCAACGTTGCGATCTGCTTAGCCCGGTCCCTGCTGGTCGGTAGGCAGCTCTGGTGATAATTGTGCTGATCAATCCCGCTGACTCAGAGTTTGCATCTGGCAAAGCACCCAATCACGATCATCAGAATTGAGCTTCGAAAACGGGGTTAGAACAACCTGTAGAACAACATTCGGCGAGATTGGCAAATTCCCCAAGGAATTCAGCAGTTGTTCGAGTCCCGCCTCGACTCATGCCGAGTCGTTCTGCGATCGCCCGGAACGACAATGACTTTCCTCGATCGCCAAGACCGAACCGTAAACGAACGATCTGTCGTAGAACTTCTGGAAGCGATTTCAGTGCGGCATGGATCGACTCTTCCTG
>JADHNX010000412.1 GCA_016779365.1 Planctomycetaceae bacterium | reverse complement strand
AGTCTGAAAGTTCTGCATTCACGGAGTCAACTGCCGAACGGATGCGTTCGATCTTCTGATCCTGAAGGCGACGAAGTTCTTCCACTGCGGCAGGGACTGCACCGCGGGTACCGGTGGTCCTGGGAAGCCGGGAAGATGTCATGGTCGTGTACCTTGTCCTTAGAGGCAGCGATTTGAGGAGACAGACTCGAATGTAACGTCGATTTCGAATCGGCGTGAGGGCAAATAACGTACGCGCCACCAGATTTCGTTTTGTGTCTTTCGCCAGGCTCGCCCGGCAACGGAAATCTCAATTTGGACCAACCGAAACTGCTGCCGCGGCGCGCTGAGCCACCTGATCGCCAGCGAGCCAAAAGTGCTCTATCGAGTTGACACTGCCCGCCTTACCTTCCCGGTAACGCCACTTTCATCCTCACGGCAGCGAACACTGGATACAGAACTCGTGAAACCACTTGAGTCATTGCTGCGAACATTCGTCGAACTTCACCCTGAAGACGCAGCGAGATCTCTCGAATCTCTGCCCGCTGACGAGGCCGGACAGTTATTCGAGACGCTGCCCGAACCGGTAGCCGCAAGACTCGCTGAACGCCTCAATCCGCACATCGTCGCTCCGATTTTCGAGCGACTGGAACCTGATCATGCCTTGAGATTGCTCAGCGCGATTGCTCCGCGACCAGCCTCGGCCATCGTTCATTATCTCGCCAGCGACGTACGAGAAAGAATGCTGGAGCAATTGCCTGATCAGACGGCCAAACAGCTCCGCGAACTCTTTGCTTACCCGGCAGAAACAGCCGGAGCGATGATGGAACCGAGAGTCGTTTCGTTCCCGATCGACCTGACCGTCGAACAGGCCACGGCTGCCATCCGTAAGGCTCGACGCGACGCGCTGCACTATCTGTACGTCACAAAACGCGATGGCTCACTGGCCGGCGTTCTGAATATGCGGGATCTGCTTCTTAGCGAGCCGGCGTCGAAGATCGAATCGCTTGTCCATCGCAACGTCCTGGCCGTTCCGGAAACGATGCCGAGTGACGAAGTCGTTGCACTGATGCGGGACCGAAAGTTTCTCGCGTTACCCGTCGTCGATCTGGATGGGCACCTGCGCGGAGTCGTGAAGCACAACGAAGCTCTCGAAACAGGACAGCTTGAAGCCTTCGAAGACCTGCAGAAAATGGTCGGCGTCGGCGGTGACGAGCGGGCACTTTCTCCCGTTTCCGTCGTCGTGAAAAGGCGACTTCCCTGGTTAATCGTCAACCTGGTGACAGCATTCATGGCGGCGTCGGTCGTGGCCGTTTTCGAAGACACGATTGCAAAGATCGCCGCGTTGGCAGTGCTGTTGCCGATCGTGTCCGGGCAAGGCGGTAACAGTGGTGCTCAGTCTCTGGCGATCGTGATGCGAGGTCTGGCTTTGCGGGAAATCTTCAGCGGAACCCGCAAACGAGTCGTCATGAAGGAAGTGACAGCCGGCCTGTTCAATGGCATCGCCGTTGCGGTGGTCACTGCCGTCGCTGTCTACTTCTGGAAATGGAACGTCGGTCTGGCCCTGGTTATTCTGCTGGCCATGATTGTCAACATGGTCGCGGCATCGCTGGCCGGAGCCGTCATTCCGATGATCCTGAAATCGCTCGGCCGCGATCCGGCTCAGTCGGCGTCCATTTTCCTCACGACCGTGACGGACATCGTCGGCTTCGCATCGTTCCTCGGGTTTGCCGTACTGTTTATGGAGATGCTTGAACCGCTGGCCGCAACCACGCCGTAGCTCTCACAAGGCGTCACTTTCAACCCGGACAAATCATGCCCGAGTTTCTGCAATCAATCCACCTGACAGATGTCGCCGACATGCTCATCGTCAGCGCGTGTGTCTTCGTCATTCTACGGTGGATTCAAACGACGGCTTCGCGCGGCGCGGCAATCGCATCTGGAATTCTTACCGTCATTTACGTGATTGCTGAGAAATTCGATCTGCACCTGACAACAATGTTGTTTCAATTCGGGCTGACGATAGCGGCTGTGGTTTTCGTGGTTGTGTTTCAGGACGATATTCGTCGCGCCGTCGAGCGACTTCTGCTGGCCAGTCGCTGGCGTGGACGGAAGACCGGATCAACGACACAGACTCACGTCGAAACATTACTGAATACTGTGTTCGATCTGGCAAAGATTCGCCGTGGCGCGCTGATCGTGATGAGTGGCGACGAACCACTCGACACTCATCTGGTTGGTGGCACTGAATTGCTAGGACGAATCAGCCAGCCGTTACTGGATAGTCTGTTCGATCCACATTCGGCTGGACACGATGGAGCCGTCATTATCCAGGACGGGTTTGTGACGCGGTTCGGCGTCCATCTGCCACTGTCCGAAAATCGTGAGAAGTCCGACGGACTGGGAACTCGACACCGTTCCGCTCTGGGATTATCCGAATGCTCCGACGCGTTGATCGTAATCGTGTCAGAAGAGCGAGGTCAGGTCAGCATTGCACAACACGGCGAACTGCGCCGGCACGTTTCGCGAGACAAGTTGGCGGAAACATTGAATGCTCATCTGGTGAGTGAAGATTCCGTCGAACGTTCGAACTTCTGGTCAAGAACAACCGGTCATCCGAGGACAAAGCTGCTTTCCGTCCTCATCGCCGTCGCGGCATGGTTTATGGTGGCGTCCGACCGCGATCAGGTCCAGCGAGTCTTCGTCGTTCCCATCGAGTATCGCAATGTCCCATCTGCAGTCACTCTGCCAGAGTCCATCCGCACCGAGGCCCGTGTAACATTCTCTGGGACGGAGCGAGCTTTCCAGTTCATCGCTCCCAGCACGTTGAAGGTTTCGCTTGACTTGAGTGAATCCGCTACAGGGAAAGATGAATTCACGCTAACTGACTCCAGTGTCCGCCATCCCGCGACACTGACAGTCTACCGTATCGAACCCCGCATCATCCGACTCAATGACTGATCTTCACAAAGTCGCTGCGGAGTGCTCAGCGTGTGTTCGCTTCTGTGAATCGTTAGCTGTCCGATCATCTTCGCCTTGTGGTGACTCCGGAGAAAAGCCGCGTGCTTAGTAGCAACGGAGTCGCCCTGTTCTTTTATGAAAGAGGCTTGGCTTCGTGTTCACTGGCAACAGGGCGACAGTCAACGTGCCTTCGAAGAACGTGTCAAAGCTCAAGCGTCGCATCAAAGAACTCACCGGTCATAGCTGGGGAATCTCGATGGAACGTCGTTTGAGTGAGCTGCGAAGCTACCTTCATGGCTGAGCAGGCTACTTCGGTCTGGCTGCGCAGTTGAAACCGTTCGACGAGCTCAATCAGTGGATACGCTGCTGCATTCACATGTACTACTGAAAACGCTAGCGACACCCGCGCGCACGTAGCCGGGAGTTAAGGCGTCTGAGCGTCTCGTGTCGTCACACAATAATCCGTCACGGAAAGAGCAGCAAAGGCTACTGGCACATGGCAAAGACCATTACTAGAGTCGGGAATGACGAACGCGTGGCTGCAGGAGCAGAGAATGGTGAGCCTGAAGAGTCTCTGCGCGCCACTCGCTCATCCTTACTACAAACGAATCCAGGTTTAACCGCCTAGCGAGTCCCCGCATGCCAGGTGGTGCGGGGAGGCGTTCAGAAATTCCCGCCCTTACCCGATTTCTGTCGTGGTTCGGATGCATAGCGACCAGCCATCCGACCATTGATCGCGCATTTCGGCATTTCTTGGCGCAGCATTTCAATTCCCGCCTCGGAGATTCCATCAGCGGAAATCTTGAGTACTTTCAGGCGCTTCAGAGCCGAGAGTTGTGGAAGACCCTCGTCAGTCAAATTGCAGGAGTGGGATAGATCCAAATACTCCAGCCCGCGGAACATGGCAAAATGTTTCAACTCGACGTCCGAGTATCTGTTCCATGTGACGGATATCGCTTTCAAGCTGTTCAATCTGGACAGCGGGACCAGTTCGCGCACGGTATCATCAGGATATGCAATTTCGGCAGCAACGACGTCGTGGAGAAACTCAGGAGGAATAAGTCCATACACATCGCCTGGCAGAGGTAGCGGCTTTCTTGCAAGTGCGGGAAACGTCTGTCCGTCGAGATGGATGCCCTGATCTAAATAGAAATCCACGAATCCGGAAATTGCCGCGGCCGAGTCTTTTGCAGCCCGGTATTCATGGCCACGCTGACAGGCATGGCCGACGATTGACAAGGTCACTGCAATAAGCACGTATGGCGTTATGAGCGGTTCGGGCATATCGCTTCACCCTCTACTTACGGCATAACGGTTCGCATCAGCGGACAGGCGCGAGAAGCGTTGGTTTCAAAGCCAACCCGACCGCCGGCTCCTTTGCATGCCTTTATTCAAGGAAGCCGCTGCGCAGCGACGTATGTTAGGTGGCGGGGGTTTGTTCGTCACGGGTTGAAATGAGTGTGGCAAAGTTCTTTCGGAAGTTCTCTATTCTTCAAAAGGACACTGTGATAACGGACGAATCCTGGGATGTGCGGATGGACGGCGACATGGTGATCGCCGGGTTGATTGGGCGAACTCGCGAAGCGTATTTGCGGGCGGTGCGGCAACTGGCGACGTTTCATCGCCGGGCCGATCCAGGCTCGCTCGAAGAGGAACACGTCAAAGATTATCTGCTGTGGCTGCGGACGGAAAAGCGAGCCGCGCCGGGAACTCTGACGATCGCCTTCACTATCACCGCGCCACTCACCAACACTCGTGACGAATAACGCGCACATCAAAGAAGACCGGACTAACCTCCCAGGCTTCTTGAACACAGTAGCCGTGAGCGTGCTTTGATCTATCGGACTCTGGTGCTGACCGGACTGCGACGCGGGGAACTGGCTTCGCTGTCGATCGGTTCGATGGAACTCGACGCGCCGAAACCGTTTGCAGTGCTGGCCGCTGGTGATGAGATGAACGGACAGGGTTCAGGGATTCCGTTGCGGGCCGATCTTGTCGTGGAACTGCGGCAGTGGATTGCCGAGAAGCGAGCCGGCTTTACTGGATCAGAAAGCGAGTTCATCAATCTGCAGCTGTTCTCCGTGCCTGCCAGTCTGCTTCGGGCTTTGAATCGTGGCCTGAAGGCCGCTGGCATTCCAAAGACAGACGAACGTGAAAGGGCTGTCGATGTTCACGCCATGCGAATGACACTGGGTATGATGCTGAATCGGGCTGGAGTCGCACCGTGAACCGCTCAGGAAATCATGCGGCATTCAGATATCCGTTTGACGATGGCCACCTAAACGGATGCCAAACTGCTGAACGTCAGCGGGGCTTTGGACTCACTGCCGAAGCTGTCACCGGACAAAACCCCAAGCAACACACAGTAAGTCATGCGAGCCACTGGAACCGACGGACACAACGGTTTCAAATCCGCCCCAGGCACTGCCCATAGTGGGCAATCTGGGTCAGTTCCTGTCATTCTCACAGGTAATTTCGGCGCGAAGACAAGCGACACCGGCGAAGACAAAAACCGCACGAAACCTACGAAAA
>JADHNX010000411.1 GCA_016779365.1 Planctomycetaceae bacterium | reverse complement strand
CATGCCAGCAGCGAACTTCCGGCAATGACCATCAGCACGCCAGCCACCATGTACCAGTTCTCGGCGAAGAACGGCTGCACGTGATCTCGCCAGACCGACGGCGGAGGCGGCAACTTCGGCGGCGCGGGTTTGACCGGCGATGTTGGCGCGGCAGAAGACTTCGTGAGCGGAGTTTGCGACGCAGCACGCAGAGGCGTTGCGACAACCGATTCCAACTCGGCAGGCTCCGTCTCGACCGACAAAGCGGCGGCCTTCGAAACCGACTCTGGCACTGATTTCGAAACAGGCACCGGCGCCGATTTCGCAACAGGCTCGTCGGGAAGATCGGGCAGGAAGTCGTCTTCAGACACGAGCTCGCCACCGAACAGGCCGCTTAACTCTTCGTCAGGAATAATCTCTTCCCAGCGTTCGGCAAGACGGTCGGCATCAACGGCTGGGACGTTTGTCTGGCACCAGTCTTCGAGCACGGCAACCGCGTCCGCATCCGCATTCTGCCGACACCACAGCGCGAGCAACTCCACAGGCCGTTGCTGGACGAGTTGTGCAAGATACTTCTGCTCTCGCTCCAGGGTCCAGCCGCTTTGCATCAGCCAGTTTCGCCACCCGGACCAGCCTGAAACGTTTCGTGCGCCGGCTCGAAGCGTGAAAATCAACGATGCCCGTTCGCGATCCGAGTTTGACTGCAACGCCTCATTCAGTCGCTCAGCAACGTTCGCTCGCGGCCAGACACACAGCGCGTCAAGCCACCGATGCCCGCCCTCGCCGCCGCTTCTGTCCCCTGCTCCGTCCGAAGATGCGCCCGAAGATTCGCGATGACGTTTCAGAAGTTCCGTCAGCACATCTTCGTCGTCCAGTTCGGCAGAAATTGGCGCCGGCAAATTATCAACGGCTTTGATGGCAGCCGCTTTGTCCTCCTGCTCTCGCTCAGCCAGTGCTGTTTCAAGACGATCCAGCACCGCGACGACTGAGGCATCGCCCGAGCAATGTTGCCTCGACCGGTTGAGCATCGCCCGGACGAGCCGCCGGTCGCAAGGAAAGATCGCCTCGACAGAATCACCCAGCGATGCTCGAAGTTTCTCGTCCAGTCTCGCCGCAGTCTGAGGGGCGTCACTTCTACGCTCGGCGGCAAACCTGACATCCTTCGCCAACGACAGCGCACCGGTCAGTTGTTTCAGCGTGTGCGACAAAGCCTGCCACTCCAGCGGCGCGTCGAGCGGCAAATCTGCAAGTAACGGAAACTCTTCTTCCATCGTTCGAGTCGTCGACAGACGTTTGTCTCGACGAGCCGTGTGAAGCCTCGCGGCTTCCGTTTGTCTGGCCGCGGCCACTCGTGGAGCCATCGCCGCAATGGCCGGATCACGGTGCGCGAGCAACGCCTCAATCAACCGCTCGCCATCGAGCGGGGGAGTTGTCTCGTCCGCCAGCCGCCCCAGAACGGGAAGCGAGTATTGCGAACTCAGCGTTCCGCTGGCGGTGTACCGCGCGAGCTGACTCAGCAGAGTTCTGGAATCAATTTCAGTCATGAGAGCTCCTGTTCCGGCATGCTCGAATGAGCGTATCACCAAGACCGTTCAGCCCACAGAAACGACGTCAAAATGTTCGACCGAGAAATTCAATCGTTCATTGCAGGGAACCATCGCGACTTTTCGAACGCATTACAGCCCCGGCTGCACAATCAATATCTACCAGTCAAAACCGCGTGCCTGATTCCGGAACAACTGACGGTACGACATCAAATCCGTATCAAAGCAGGCCGGCACGCCGAGGGGCGACAAGGATTCAGAGATATAACGCGTCGAGTCCCGACCAATTAAGAAATCCACCAGCCGGGAGACAGTATTCGTCCCGCGAAGTCAAGAAATCGCGGTCAAAGCGGCACATCGGCCTCACTTGGGCGGCACCTCGACAGAGCACAGTCGACGCCATGAACCAGTCGAAAATCGCCTGACTCACCAATTTAATGTGCGGCAGCCTGGCCAGTGTGCGTGACTGCATCCAGATCGGCAGCAAGAGGAGATTGTCGACGAATTCGGCAGGCAAGCTCTCGATAGTCGGGACGATCGGAAGAATGTTCGTGCTGAAATCCGGCAAGGATCTGGCCGCTGGAGTAAAGGAAAACACCGGGCATCTGCAAAGCATTGCCCCGCAATCCACCGAAGCCATGCCCTCGAACGATGGCTGCGATAAAACCTCGAATCCAGACTGTCGGCCCAAGCAGTTCGGAGAGTCGTCCCAAGCTCAAACCAAACAGACGATAGAGTCGACATGCCGGGTCCGCGATGCGAGGAAGGTCGGCGACTGAATACCTTTCAAAAATCGCGTCGTCACGCAGACTTTCTCCCAGGTGCACAAGAACAATGCCACAACCACTGGCTTCGATAGAGGGTCGCTGAGCCTCAAGGTCAGCGAGTGATTCCCGGCAAAACGTGCAGCCAGTGTGACGAAGAAAAACGACAAGCTGCGGTCGTTCGTTGGCGAGGTCATCGAGAAGCTCGCCCGTATTCGTCTTCAGTTCACGCAGAGGGTCATCAGCCTCGTCCATGTGATAAGCCGAGCCAACGCTTTGATGAAAGCGAATCGCGCCCCACTGAATCGCGGCGAAGGGCAGCAACCAGATCAAGTCACTGGCCAGAAATGACCAGCCCACAGACGCCGGCAAAGTTCCCAGGATCAGTGCCGTTGCGAATCCAATGATGCCGGCCACTTTTGCCAGCAGGCCCAGAAAAACGACGGGCCAGAATCGGAAGGGATCGCGAGCCGCAATCAGATAAGCAATTCCGTAAACACTGACAATGCTCCCAGCGGATCTCCAGATCTGAGGGTACCGGACCAGTGCAGCAATCTCAGACCAGCCAGGCATCTGACCCGGAGCAAGCATGACGATCAACCCGTAGACAAGGTTGCAAATGCCCGCAGCAAGAAGAACCTTCTTCATCCAGGGGCAAGCCGAAAGATTGTCGTTCACTCCCGCCCTTCCTGCCTGACGCCGCAGCGACTTCAGAAAACGAATGCCAACGGCTGCGTTCTCACATCATGCTGCCACGAACGATACAACTTCAAGTCGAACAGCAACTCTGGGCAATCGCTCTGAACAGCAACTCAACGGCATTCGTAGACGTCATTAGCCTGGAGCAAAGATCGATTCAAATGGTCTCGCAATTTCGCCGAGCTTTTCAAGTGCTCTCTGATAAAGCTGCCGAACTCGCTCCTTGCTCAATCCAAGTTGTTCTCCCAGGATTGTGTAAGTTTTGCAGTCGCCCGTCCCATCAAGTCCGAATCGGCCACGAATGATGAAACTCTCTCGCTCGTCGAGAGCAGCGTCGATCTTTGAGATAATTACGGCAGTGGCTGCCTTGATCTCGGCGTCCGAAATTTCATCAGAGACGCCCTCGACCTGGAGTTCGCGGCTGAGCAGGTCTGGTTCGCGAGCGAACTCTCGCGCTGCACGCTTTTTGCGACGCTCGATGAACCGGTACAGATGCCGCTGCACAGCGTGTGTCAGGTAAGTACTGAATCGATAGCCTCGGGAGTAATCGAACTTGTCGATGGCGTACATCAGAATTCCGTTTCCCTCGGCCACGAACTCATCGAATTCGTCTCGCGAGAGCGACAACTTGCCCGCGATCGAAACCACGAGCCGCAAGTTCGCCCGTGCCAGTTCCTCGCGAACATCGCTGACCTCTGCAAGCAGCCGCTCAATTTCTCGTAACTTTTTCTTCGCCGGGCGTTTTGAATTCAGAGTCATTTGAATCGCATTCGCCTTAAACCTCAGAAAGTTAAGACGTTTGAACAGATGCTGCTCGCCTTCGAAGGTCAGCAGCTGGCAATGCTCCAACGTTGAGAGGAGCGACGCATTCAGCATGTTCCGATCAAGGGATCGGGCTGGCTGGTCTTCCGTCTGATAGAAGTCGACCTCGCTAGCCACCAAGTCCTGCTCAGTCGTCTTCTCAAATGTCTCGTTAGGAATAAACGCAATTTCCCTTTCCATCTCATCCGTCCTTTGAAACGAGTGTATTTTTCCAGATTCTGTCGCAAAAACGGCCATAACCATCTCCCAAAACGACTACAACACTCATACAGACACGATCTACACTCGGAATTAACCGCAACTATACTACAAACACAACACACAAAAACAGCCAAAACATCCATTTCAAGAACAAGTAAAGAATGACAACCAGAGAATTCTCGTTACAGACAACCTGCTGGCTACCGATCAGCCGTACGGATGTATTCGCCTTCTTTTCAGATGCGTTTCAATTGGAGTCGATAACTCCCGACTGGCTGAAGTTCAAAGTCCTGACTCCACGACCGATCGCCATGCAGAAGGGAACTCACATTGATTACCGACTGCGACTCCACGGGCTCCCCGTTTTCTGGACAACAGAGATCACCGACTGGATGCCACCTGTCAGCTTTCAAGACTCCCAGGCCCGTGGCCCCTACTCGCTTTGGATCCACACCCACACATTCGAGGAAATCGACGGCGGGACTCTGGTTCGAGATCAGGTGCGATACCGAGTGTTTGGCGGAGCACTCGTCCATTCGCTTTTCGTGAAGCGTGACCTGCGTCGGATCTTCAGATTCCGACACGAACAACTACCGAAACTCCTGGGAGTCGAGCCCGCAGATTGCAGACTCGGGGACATCGACATCAACTGAGTGGATGTCGGTTTCCAGGCCGGCGAAGCATCCGAAGGTGCAATCTCGCGTCCGGCTGGCAATGGATGCCGCTTGCCGTTGCACCATGAGAATTCCGGCATCACTGACGAAAAGAAAAGCCGCGTCGGAATCAAGCAGTCGGGCCAAACTGAACTCGATCTCCGACGCGGCAAGCCGATTTCTCGACCTGTTTCCGTTTGTAGACCGCCGAGTTGGCCCGGCCAGAAAAATTCTGACGGCTGCACGACTTCGAGCTTTAAAATCAATACCGTGCGTGCCCTCGACAGCCCCACAAGATCGTGATCATCTGAGACCAATGCGAAAACACACATCCCCGAAGCAGGTCGCCCGCGCGATTGGCGTGAGTGAGTCCACACTCAAACGCTGGTGTGACAGCGGCCTGATCTCGATGACGAAAACTGCCGGAGGCCATCGACGGATCGAGATTGAGGCCGTCGTCCGATTCCTTCGCCAAAGCGGTCGCGAGCTTGTTGCCCCGGAACTGCTGGGGCTGCCCGTGACGGCTGGCAGGACAGCATGGACACTCAACCGTGCAACAGACCGCATGATGACTGCACTGATTGCCGGCGAAGAAACCGTTGTTCGTCAACTCGTTTTCGACCTGCTTCTTGCCGGCCATTCACCGACGGCAATCGCAGACGATGTGGTCGCGCCGGCGTTGCATCGGATCGGTGAGCAATGGAGTTGCGGGGATGTTGCCGTTTTCCAGGAGCGTCGCGCGTGCGAAATCTGCATTCGAGTGATCCATGAACTTCAGCAGTCCACAACTTGCAGACAGACGCAAGCGCCCGA
>JADHNX010000410.1 GCA_016779365.1 Planctomycetaceae bacterium | reverse complement strand
GGCAGTCGGCACGGAGCAGCACGCCGAGCATTGGTGCAACCTGTTCCGGCTTGTCACGTGCTGTGGAAGCAGTTCAGCCGTGACGCTGTCGAATCAGCTTGACTCGGGCGGGCGAGAGTTCGGTTTCGAGCGGCGGGCGGACTTCTTCTTGTGGCGGACCTTGGGAACTGCGTCGACTTTCTTTGTCTGACGACGTGTCCGTGACTTTGTGGAAGCCTTCGTCAGTGATTCGGGTTTGCGAGGTTTCCGGCTGTGAGCCTTCTTTCTCGGGCTTCGGCCTGGTTTTCCGTCGCCGACCAGTTGCCAGTGAAGAGTTCGTTCGTCCGGATCGATCAGAGCAATGCGAACCTCGACACGGTCACCCATGCGGAAGACTCGTCCGCTTTGCCGAGCCGTTATCGTGTACGTCGCTCGGTCAAAGTCGAGTCGTTCGCCGTTGGCCAGATTGCTGACATGCACGAAGCCGTCGACCGGGTACTTCTCGCATCGGCAGAAGATGCCGAACTTTTCGACGCCGGTAATCACTGCCTGAAATGTTTCTTCCGTTTTTGTTGCGAGCAGCATCAGCAGTTTGACTCGCGTGAGTTCCCGTTCAGCCTGAGCCGCTCGGCGTTCCATGCCCGAGCAGTGTGCTCCGAGTTTGATGGTTTCAAGCTGGCTGAGACCGATCTTCTTTGTTTTTCCTTCGATGACTTTTTCGAAGAGTCGATGAACGGTCAGGTCCGGGTATCGGCGGATTGGACTGGTGAAGTGGCAGTAGTTTTCGATGGCCAGGGCGTAGTGACCGTTGACCAGACCGGTGTACTCGGCCGATTTCATGCTTCGCAGCAGGGCGAAGCTGACCGCCTGTTCGAAGGGTTTTCCCTGGACTTCTGACAGAACTTTCTGAAGGTCGGAACGGCTCGGGTTCGAGCTGACTTTCAGGCCGAGGCTGTCTGCGAATTCGCTGAATGATTTCAACTTGATCGGGTCCGGGCTGCCGTGGACTCGGCGAATGAACGTGATGTCTGCTTCCATCAGTTTCGTGGCGACGGCTGTGTTGGCAGCCAGCATGAACTCTTCGATGATCTGGTGACTTTCGTCGTGCTCTGTTTCGTGAGCACCGCAGACGACTCCGTCTTTGTCGAGTTCAATCTTCACTTCGGGAAGGTGCAGTTCGAGCGAGCCGTCTTTGAAGCGGCGACCTCGCAGCAGCATCGCCAGTTCGTGCATGTCTGCCAGCAGCTTGAGGACGGCTGGTGATATTTCATCGCTGAACTTTTCGGGAGCTGCCAGAACTGGCATGACTTCTTCGTAGCAGAATCGCTTCGTGACTTTGATTGCCGAGTTGTGAAACTCGGTGTGCAGCGGCGTGCCTTCGGGAGAGAACTCGATCTTTACTGTCTTGGTAAATCGAATCTGATCCTGCTGCAGACTGGCGAGGCTGTTGGAAATTGTTTCGGGCAGCATCGGGATGACGCGGCCTGGCAGGTAAACGCTGGTGCCTCGCTGTTTTGCTTCCTGGTCGAGCGTTCCACCTTCGGGAACGAAGTGAGCCACGTCGGCAATGTGCACGGCCAGGTGCCAGTTTCCGTCGTCGGATTTCGACAGGGAGATTGCATCGTCGAAGTCGCGAGCGTCGACCGGGTCGATGGTGACGATTGTTTCGCCGGTCAGGTCGAGCCGGTCTCCCAGGTTTTCGGGATCAAACGCGTCGGCTTGTTCGCGAGCGGCGGCGAGCACTTCTTCGGGAAACTCGTCGGGTAGTCCATATTCGTGGACGATGGCTTGAAGGTCGACGCCGGGTTCACCTCGTGCCCCCAGAATTTTTGTGAGGACGGCTTCACCGGGATGTGTGTGCGTCGGGAAGCGGACGATCTCGATGACAACTTTATCACCGGGCTGAGCGCCTTTAGCTCCGGGATCGCCGACCGAAACCGGGTCGGAAAAGACTCCGCCATCGATACGAACTTTGCCGACATTCCACTCTTCGAAGTACGAGCCGACGAAAGTGTGAGTGGCTCGTTCGACGACCTGTTCAACCTGACCGCAACGTTTGCCGCCGGAGCGCCGACGACTGATCAGTCGTACGAGTACCTCGTCGCCGTTCTGAGCGTCGCCCAGATGTTCCGGGTAAATGTGGACGTCCGGGATTTTTGGGGCCGGTTCGGTCGTCTCGCCGGAGGGGGTGTCGGTTGAATCGGCTTCGTGAACGATCTCGCGATGCGGGATCAGCCATGCACTGCCGCTGGCGGTTTTCTTCAGGACGCCTGCGATCAGGCCGTCTGACGCGCTGGCGGTTTCCGGCAGAAACACTCGACCTTCGCGGTTCTGCTGGACCTTGCCTCGCTTGACGAGGCTGGCGATTGCGGCTTCGAAACGGTCTCGCTCACCTTTGGGAAGGTCGAGTCGTCGGGCAATCTTGCGGGGCTTAACCGGCCGGCTGCCGGTCTTTTTCAGAATCTCAACAATCTGCTGTTTTAGTGATGCCATGCGGCCACTGTACGTCACGCTGCTCCTCTTCGAAATGGTTGCGTAATGAAACTCTCCTGTTGCAGCGCCGGTTGTTAAGGATGCCGGCTGGAAAACTGACAGTTGTGGCGAGAGACCCGAAAACTCAGCGGCAGGTTCACTTTGGCGAGACGTCTTCGTTGGCGTAGACCGCGTCGTAGGATTCGAGAGCGATTCCGCCAAGCTGTTCGGCGAGTTTGCGATAGACCGCGCGACGGTAGTTCCAGTCTTTCGAGCGAGGAACCTGTTCGAGCCAGTCGCAGAGATGGATGGTGTTCAGGTCGGCTTCGTCCTGTGGCGACAGTTTGATGACTTCGCCGGTGTAGCGGTCGAGGAACCCTTCCGGGCCGGATTCTTTCAGGGTTTCGTTGTCAAAGTGCTCGCGGTCCATCGCGCAGTTTAAATAGGACAACCATTCGGCACGCTCACCAATGAGAGCTTTCACTTCGTCTCGGCGTTCGAGCGGCAGCGTGAATCGCTGAAAACGCTGGGTTCCGTAGATCGAGTGGAACAGTCCGACATTCTGGATGTCCTCGTCGCAGCCCCACTTTTTCAGGTCGCCATGAACTGCGATCGCGTGGGCCAGATACGACTTCGTCGTGTGACTGACGTCGGCGGCTCCGACCTGCTGGAAGAAATCTGTCAGTTCTTTGAAAGTTGCCATGGCTTGTTTTCCAGGTGAATCTGTGAGTGAACTTTGACGGATCGGGATTATTCGTGATGTCGTCTCGTTCGGAAACCGACGGTTCGAAACGGAATCTCACCGGCGAATCAGCGAGAAGGCATTCTCGAATTGCTCTTGCACGAACGGCACAACCGGTAGGCTTGGCAGGATGTCCGGTTGTGTGGAAAGGGCAGCAGAATCAGCCGTTCTATGCGCTTGAAACGACATTCTACCGTGGGTAGAGTGGCCCGCTTTCCATCCCACCGCGAAGTCGCTGCGCGGCAAGGCATAGCTGGGTCGTGCCTTTTCGTGCTCCTTTCAGGCAAAGCGAGTCACATTCGTTGCTGTTTTCTGCACACTCTGGTCGATCGAGCTGGGTACGCAAGTCGACTGGAATCCTCGCAGAAAATAATCGAATGCGAACTTTCCCCGACAAATGAAGTAGGCAGGCTGTCCGCTGATTCATCGCCGACTGGTGATGATGGGGGATGTCCAGATTCTTCAGAGTCTCCTCGCTGATTGTGTGTCAGGCGGCTTCGCGAAGATACCGTTCCTTTTTCAGGGCGTCTCGGATGCGTTTTTCACTGGTTGACAGAATCGTTGAGCTCGAAAAAGGTCAGTCGATTACGACGGTCAAAAATCTTTCGCTGGCGGAAGAGTACCTTCAGGATCACTTTCCAGGCTTCGCCGTGATGCCGGGGGTGTTGATGATCGAGGCCTGTGTTCAGTCAGGCGCGTGGCTGATGAGGGCGACGGAAGATTTCAAGTATTCAACTGTGTTGCTCAAGCAGGCAAAAGCGGTCAAATTCAACAGCTTTGTAACGCCGGGTAAGCAGCTTGTGGTCAACATCAAGACTCACAAGTGGGGCGACGACGAGTGTACTTTCAAGGCTTCGAGTACGGTTGATGGAGAGTCTGCAGTTTCTGCTCGAATCACACTTTCGCAGCTCAACCTGCGAGACAGGAACGAGTCGCAGGCGAAGATTGACGAGTACCTCACTGGTAAGATGAAAGAACTGTATGCTCAGGTCTGGCAGCCGCCGACAGAGTAGCCGCCGACAGAATTTGAGAATTCGAAATCGAGAAGATTGCTCAGTTCGAGATCACACATCGAACTTTCAGAAATATGGATATGCTCGGCTGATCGCAATGCGGCGGCCTCGAGGAGACAACTATGAAACTGGCAGGCAAGATTGCACTCGTGACAGGTGGTAGCCGAGGGATCGGTCGCGCCGTCGTCCACGCTCTGGCCAAAGAGGGTGCCAAAGTCGCCTTCACCTATAACTCGAATGAGGAAGCCGCGAACGGCCTCGTCAAAGAGTTGGAGCTTGATCAACGGGAAGCCGTCGCGTTCAAGGCGGACGCCGCCAATGGCGAACGAGCGGTTGAAGTTGTCAACGCCGTTGTCGAGAAATGGGGAAAGATCGACATTCTCGTCAATAATGCTGGCATCATTCGTGATAACCTGCTGGTCCGCATGGGCGAAGACGAGTGGATGGACGTCATCAATACAAACCTCAACAGCATCTTCCACTACTGCAAAGCAGCAGTGACGCACATGATGTCCGCTCGGTATGGCCGAGTCGTCAACATCTCCAGCGTTGCCGGTCGGTATGGAAATCCTGGGCAGACAAACTACGCCGCAACGAAGGGCGGAATAGACGGCTTCAGCCGATGTCTCGCTTACGAAATGGGTAAGCGAAACATCACGGTCAATTCGATTGCTCCGGGATTCATCGCCACGGACATGACCGAAGCCATCCGAAACGCCGCTGGTAAAGAAATCAAGAAACAGATCGCTGTCCGACGACTCGGAGAGCCGGAAGATATTGCCAACGCTGCGTTGTTCCTGGCGAGCGACGAAGCGTCATACATCACCGGTCAGATTCTGACGGTCGATGGCGGACTGACGCTCGGCAGTGGAATGTAAGTTGTTAAGAAGTAGTCTGATGGGTCCCTGCACTCTGTTGCAGGTTTTCAGAGAGTCCGGTCAGACTCTCTGAAGCGGATATTTTGGGTTTGAGTCAGCAGTCGTTTCGCCGGACTGATGACAAACAAGCTGGGTCTGCGGCGAAACAAACGGGGTCAAACAGCCCCAACTCAGGAGACAGCCTGATGGCATCACGCGACGAAATCTTTGAGAAAGTTCAGGAAACACTGGTCGACGCACTGGGGGTCGACGACGACGAAGTAACGGAAGAAGCGACGCTGGTCGACGACCTCGGCGCTGAGTCCATCGATTTTCTGGACATCGTTTTCCGTCTCGAAAAGAACTTTGGAATCAAGATTCCACGAGGCGAACTCTTCCCGGAAAACCTCGCTGCTG
>JADHNX010000409.1 GCA_016779365.1 Planctomycetaceae bacterium | reverse complement strand
CGCCTCATAATCCGATTGTTCCCAACAAGGAATTCGTCGGGACCAGCCGAGCCGGAACGTATGGAGATTTCGTCGTCGAACTCGACCACCACGTCGGCAGGCTACTTCGCAAAATTGATGAATTGGGGATCGCAGAGAACACGATCGTGATCTTCACCAGCGACAATGGGCCGGTGAATCGCACGAAGGGGTATCCGGCCAGGTGGGTCAGGGGTGACGTCGGCATTTACGGACACGACTCGAATGGACCATTCAGCGGTTGGAAGGCTGGTCTGCAGGAAGGGGGGCACCGTGTCCCGTTCTTCGTTCGTTGGCCTGAGAAGGTCAAGCCAGGTGGCCGCTGTTCAACGACGATCCTCTTTAACGATGTTTTCCCGACGTTGGCCGAGATGTTGAATGTCAGCCTCGACGAGAACACTGCCGAAGATGGTCAGAGTTTCTTTCAGGCACTGACAGGCGAACAACGCCCCGTGTCATTTCACGAGGCGATCATCCACAACCATAGCAACGGCACCTTTGCCATTCGCAAGGGTTCATACAAGCTGACTGTAAACGGGCCGAAAACTCTCAAGGAGGTCGTGGACGATGACTTTCCGGTGACCTTCACGCTGTACGATCTGAAGAAGGATATTGAAGAAACGACCGACGTCTCGGGAGCTCATCCGCAACTGATCAAAGAGATGCACGCCCTGCTCAAAAAATATGCCCGGGAAGGTCGAAGCGATGGCAGGTGACGGCTGGCGATGGCAGTGACAAAATGCTGGCCGATTGTCGGTTGGCAAATTTCCTGACACACTTTGCGCACTTCAGTCCTTCCAAACTCGGCCCGCCAGGAATCTTCAGGATGCGAAATCCCGCTTTGATGCTGCTTGTCATTGTTTTCACCCTGTCGTCGACCCACGTGCAGAGTGCTGACTATTGGAATCAGTTCCGCGGGGCGATGACGAACGGTTATTCGCCGTCGGATAACCTGCCGCTCAAATGGAGCGAAGACAGCAACGTTGCCTGGAAGACTCCGATTCACGGGAAGGCGTGGTCGTCTCCCGTCGTGTGGGGAGATCAGATCTGGATGACGACGGCGACTTCCGACGGCAAAGAATTGTTTGCCGTTTGTGTTGACGCGAAAACGGGGAAGATCGAGCACGACGTCAAGGTGTTCGACATTGCCGAACCGATGTTCTGCATCCCGTACAATAGTTATGCAAGTCCCACTCCAGTGATTGAAGACGGCCGAGTCTGGGTTCACTACGGCAGTGCGGGCACGGCGTGTCTGGACACTGAGACGGGCAGGACGCTGTGGTCTCGGCAGGATCTGCCGTGCGACCATCTGCGCGGAGCTGGTTCCTCGCCAATCATTTTTCGAAACATGGTTATCATCAATTTCGACGGCGCTGACCATCAGTACGTGGTCGCTCTCGACAAGCAAACCGGCAAAACTGTCTGGAAGACTGACCGAACAATCGACTACGGAACAGACAAAGGCGACGCGAAAAAAGCCTACTGCACACCGATCGTGTTCGAGCACGAAGGCCGGCTGCAAATGGTCAGTCCGGCGGCGGTGGCGACGATCTCGTACAACCCGCTCGACGGCAAAGAACTTTGGACCGTTTACCACGGTGGCTACAACGCGGCCGCACGACCGATCTATAGTCACGGCCACGTTTTCATCAACCTCGAAGGTGGTAAGCGTCTGCTGGCTGTCCGCCCTGACGGAAACGGCAACGTGACGGACACTCACGTTACCTGGACCTGCGGAAAGTCAACGCCGACTCGTCCGTCGCAACTGGTCGTGGGCGACCACATGTTTATGGTCAATGACAAGGGCGTGGCGTCGTGCCTGGACATCAAAACGGGCGAACCCGTCTGGACCGAACGCATCGAAGGCCGACACAGCGCTTCGCCGATCTATTCGAACGGTCGCATCTACCTGTTCGATGAAGACGACGGCGTGGCCCGCGTTCTTGCTGCTGATCCGACTGGCTACAAACTTCTCGCCACTAACAAACTCGATGGCGGCTGCATGGCTTCACCGGGCGTCTACAAAGATTCGCTGCTCATTCGCTCGAAAACGCACCTGTACCGCATTGCGACGGAGTAGCAAAGTCGGGTGGTTGCCTCACCTGTCTGCGAACTTCCCGGTTTCGCTGACTCTGAAACGGAATCTGACCTGTGAAACTGATCGAGTGTTTTCTGCTGCTGATTCTGATCACGTCTGCTGCCAGCGTAGCCGACGCGCAACTGATCGTGGCTCATCGCGGAGCGTCGTACGACGCTCCGGAGAATACCCTCGCTGCGTTCCGTCTGGCGTGGGATCAGAATGCCGACGCGATTGAAGGTGATTTTTATCTGACGCGCGATCGGCAAATCGTCTGCATTCACGACAAAACGACGAAACGAGTTGCTCCGAACCAGCCAGACCGGAACGTCGCCGAATCGACGCTGGATGAACTGCGAACGCTCGACGTTGGAAGCTGGAAGTCTGCGCGTTTTACGAACGAGCGAGTTCCGACGCTTACCGAAGTTCTGGCCACCGTGCCAGAAGGGCGACAAATCTTCGTCGAGATCAAATGCGGGCCAGAGATACTGCCGGTGCTCAAGCCGCAGCTGGCAGCTTCGGCACTGAAGCCCGAGCAGATCACGATTATCTGCTTCAACGAAGCGGTCGTGACGGAGGCCCGGAAAACGATGCCGCAGTACCGGGCAAACTGGCTGACCAGCTATCGACAGAAGACAAAAACGAGTCCCTGGGCACCGTCGATTGAAGACGTTCTGAAGAATCTCAGGCGTGCAAAGGCAAACGGGCTTGGTAGTAACGCAAATCTAAGAGCGATCGACTTGCCGTTCGTAGAAAAGGTCCGGTATGCCGGTTTTGGGTTTCACGCTTGGACAGTCAACGATCCGCAAGCGGCCCGTACGTTTCGATCGCTGGGGGCCGAATCGATTACAACGGATCGGCCGGCGTTCATCCGCGAGGCACTCGACGGCACTCAGTCTCCGTAGGTTGGTTGTCTTCAAACACAATTCACTGATCGCAGGAATGTGTCTGTCACCTTCTGCTTCTTTTGGTCTTCGCAGGCAATGGCCCGATTCGGCTCGCTGGTTGCGTTTCCGGTGGCCGGTGACGAATGCGTTGTTTCGTTCGAAGCGGGTTGTTCGATCGTGGCAGAATGCTTTCGACGCGTTATCTTCACAACGCTGCTCACGAGAATTGTTACGCGACTGGTGAGCAGCATGACTTGTCAGGTGCCTTTTTTCGGGATTTGAGATGCAATTTGTACTTCAGACAGTAGCTGTGGCGGCGGTATTGATTTCGGGCATGGAAAGGGGCGAGGCTGCGGACCGGCCAAACGTACTGATCATCATGGCCGACGATTGCACGTTCAGCGATCTGCCGTTGTACGGCGGGCAGAACGCGAAGACTCCGAACATTGACAAGTTGGCGTCGGAAGGGCTGACGTTTAACAAGGCGTACCTGTCCTCGGCGATGTGTCAGCCTTGTCGTGCGGAGCTGTTTTCCGGGCAGTATCCGATGCGAAATGGCTGTGCATGGAATCACTCAGCCAGCAGGCCGGTCACGACCAGCATGCCTCAGCACCTGGGGAAGCTCGGTTACCGGGTTGGGATTGCCGGCAAAGTTCATGTCAGGCCGGAGTCGGCGTTTCCGTTTGAGAAGGTCGGCGGATTTGATCCCAACTGTGTACGCAACCCGACTCAGGAGCACGATCTGACGGGGATGCAGGAGTTTGTCACTCGCGATTCGGACAGTCCGTTCTGTCTGGTCGTCGCTCTGGTTGAGCCGCACGTTCCGTGGGTGATGGGCGACGTCTCGCAGTACCCTCAGAACAAGTTGAAGCTGCCTCCGCACATCGCTGACACCTTGAGAACCCGGCAGGACTTCGCCAGCTACCTGGCCGAAATCACCTACATGGACGGGCAGGTTGGCGAGATCCTTGACACACTCGACGCGGCTGGTCGCACGAAGGATACGCTCGTGTTGTTTACGTCGGAGCAGGGCTCGCAGTTTCCCGGTTGCAAGTGGACGAACTGGGACACGGGTCTGCACACCGCTCTGATTGCTCGTCTGCCAGGCGTGACGGCTGCGGGCAAACGGACGGACGCGCTGGTTCAGTATGCCGATGTTTTGCCCACGCTGCTCGAACTGGCAGGGGCGCCGTCGAAATCTAACGAGCATGACGGCAGCAGCTTTCTGCCCGTGCTGCGTGGTGAAAAAGATTCGCACCGCGAATTCGTTTACGGCATGCACAACAACATTCCGGAAGGCCCGGCTTATCCGATCAGAACGATCACCGACGGAACGTGGCGGTACATCCGCAACCTGACGCCCGACGAACTCTATATCGAGAAACACCTGATGGGCCTCCAGGGGAGAGCCGCGTTGAACAATCCGTACTGGGCGACCTGGGTCTGGGACAGCCAGGCGAACCCGAAGACGTACGATCTCGTGAAACGCTACATGCACCGTCCGTCCGAGCAGCTTTATCGAACAGTGGACGACCCGTTTGAAATGGCGAACCTGGCGGGCGACAAGGAACACACTTCAGTGCGGGACCGCCTGGCTCAGGAACTGGATCGATGGATGGTCTCGCAGGGCGATCCAGGAATTCCACAGGACACCCAGGAATCGATCGACGCTGCCCGCCGCGGTCAGCACCGGTTCTTCCCGCCTGCCACTCCGTAGGGTGGGCAGCGCCATCAGTTGGAAGTCAGTGGTGGGCAATTCCCGCCCTGCACGGAGTTATCCGGTTTTCAGTCTGAAAAATTGAACCATGAAATATTCACGTCAATTTCGTTCTGTGGGCAAGCTGCTTCTGTTGGCTGCGGGCCTGGTCGTGGCAGAGGGGGGAGAGCTTCCAGCGGCGGAAAAGTCTGCCGACAAGGCGCCCGTCGACTTTGCTCGCGAGGTTCTACCGATTCTTTCGGACAAGTGCTTCGTCTGTCACGGGCCTGATTCGACGGAAGAAGGCCAGCTTCGGCTCGACACTTTCGAAGCAGCGACGCAAGTCCGCAGCGGTTACCAGGTGATCAACCCGACGTCGCCAGAGCAAAGCGAGCTGCTCGCGAGAATTCATTCGGTGGAAGAACCGATGCCACCCGCCGACGCCGAGAAGCAATTGACTCTCCGCGAACGGGATATATTGACGCGGTGGGTGAAGCAGGGCGGGACCTATGCCATGCACTGGGCGTTTGTGCGGCCTCAGAAGGTCGCTCCGACGATTGAAGACGCTTCGGTGCGAAATGAAGTCGACCAATTTCTGCTTACGAAGATGCGCGCTGAAGGAGTTGCTTTCGCCGTTGAGGCCGACCGCAGAATTCTCGCACGACGTGCCGCTCTGACGTTGACCGGGCTGCCGCCGGAGCCGCAGCAGTTGGATCGCTTTCTGGCCGACTTGAGCGACGATGCTTACGAGAAGCTGGTCGATGAGTTGATGATGAGTCCGCGGTTTGGCGAGCATCAGGCCAGGTACT
>JADHNX010000408.1 GCA_016779365.1 Planctomycetaceae bacterium | reverse complement strand
CGCTGCACGCCGAAGTGAACCGGTTGGCTCGATCATGATCGTTGAATCGTTCCAGCGTCTGGCTGATCGGGAAGACGGGCGACGCTCCGGGTGAATCGAAAATTTCGCGACGAGAGTCACCAGCGGCGGCATGAGGGTTTCGGCGGATGTATCGATCGTCGAGTGCGTAATGCCACATCGGCCTGGAATTGTTCCCGCCGAACCAGTTGCCCCAGTCGTCTCGGCAACGACCGAACTGGCTTTGCCCCGACACGGGATCGATGAGTCCAAAGTCAGGCTGAATTCGCACGTCGCGGCCTCGGATGTTGACCGAACGTCCCGGGCCGATGACTTCGTGAACCGGATCGAAAGGGTCGCGATCATCAAGCCGAAATTTTGACTCGTCATCAAACAATGGCTCATCGCCAACTTTGTCGACGACTCTGACTTCGCCGCCGCTGTCGCCGTTGGCCACGTGCAGCCAGTTGTCGAGTCCCCAGCTCAGCCCGTTGACGCGGTGCTGCTGGTTGCCTTCTACAAAGCCGTCGTAAAGTGTTTTTCGAACGTCGGCTTTCAGGTCGCCGTCGGTGTCTTCCGCGTAAAAAATGGTTGGAGCGTCCGTGACGATGACTCCGTTCCGCCAGCGATGGATGCCGGTCGGAAAGTTCAACCCGTCCAGGAAAACGGTCGCCTTGTCGTACTTTCCGTCGTGGTCGACATCTTCGAGAACCCGGATCTCGCCGCTGGATGTCGGCTTGCCATTTTCGTCGGTTGCTCCGTTCGGGTAGCCGCCCATCTGGACGACCCACAGCCGGCCTTGAACGTCCCATTCAAACGCGACCGGATCCTGAATCAACGGCTCGGCCGCGACGAGTTCCGCTTTCAGTCCCGGAGCAAGTTGAATCGTCGCGAGAGATTCCTCAGGAGTTTTCGACAACGGAAACTCGTCGGCATTCGCATCCGCAGTTGCATCGGTGTCTGGCTTCTTCAGCGGCGACACGGCCCCCTGTTCGATTCGCAGCGGCCGTAGAAGTTTCTCGATCGAAACTCGATTCATCATGTCCGGCAGGTCGGCGGTGAATTCGTTCTGCCAGCAAAGATGCCCGGAGTGGAAAAAGAAACCGTTGTCGCTGCCGTCTTCGCGAATGACCATTGGCAGCGATTTTTGGGACTTCCGTTCGACATTCAGAAGCGGTCTCGTCCACCCCCGTCCGAAGTCTTCAAACAAGGCGATCGTTGTACCGGTCAGCGTTGACGCGATCAGATCATCGTTACCATCGCCGTCCAGATCGTGAAACTGAAAAAGTTCAGGATCAATGCCAGCCGCCGGAACGATTGATCCGCTGGGCCAGGGAAACGGCAGTTGCCGCCACGTCGGTGGTCCAGATGGCTTTCTCTCAGGACTGCCGGGGCGTACCTGCGCGATCGGCGTCATGGACTGAAAGAGTTGCACGTCGGTCTTCGCTGGAGAATTCATCGAACCAGCATTCGCCATCGTCCGCCAGGTCACGATTGCCTCACAGCGGCCATCGTGATCGATATCTCGAAAACGCCACGTTCGGACTTCCGGCGGTCGAACGACTGCAACAGCCTTATCTTCTCGCTCGATTGGCATTTCACGCACCGTCTGCGAAAACCGGATGAGGTTCTGCAGGTAGTCGTCATTCAGCCATTCTCGTCCGTCGAAATGCCAGGCGTGTTCGGGAACACGTTCTGTCACGGCTTGTTCATTTGGCTGAGGTCCTTCCAGTGTCTCTGACAGAATGCTGACTGAGCCATCATTGCGAACTCGGGTAAAATGAGTGCCCTTGCCGATCCGAACCGGAAAATTTGACTCGGCCCAGGTTTGTGACAGCGGTCTCCAGAGGCGAGTGAGTCGTCGCGCCGCAGTTCCAATCACGACGTCCATGAATCCGTCGCGGTTCACGTCGAGCAGTCTCACTCCGTTGTCGCTGCCGTCGTCTTTTCGCAACGGCTGGCTGGCCAGCAGGTTTTCATTCAGTCGGTCGTGAGCTTCGCGGAAGTTCAGAAACTTCACTTTCTTCCCGTGTTTAGTGACAGCGTGGTCGATCAACTCGACGACCTGCTCGGCCTTGATCCAGCCGTGCGGGTGAAAGACGAGATTGAAGACGCCCTTCTTCAACACGGTAATGTCGAGAGCCGTCTTCATGTCCTCGACGGTTTTCGGATTGTTTGGCTGCTGCAGAAACTGAGCTTCCCAATCGCTCGGCACCATGCAGGGAAACTCCCAGCAGAGGCCATTGATCACGTACGGGTAGGGATAATTTTCGATCCAGTTGACGAAGTTGTCCTGGGCGATGCCGTTTCGCTTCATGCCTTTCGGAATGTACTTTCGAAATTTCTCCTGACCATCGGCGTGAGTCACCAGCTCTTTGGGGATCTCCGGGTCAGCCGACGTGTACATGCTGAAAACCGACGATGAGAGGCTGAGGTAATTGCCCTGCTCTGTCGTCTGGTTGAAGATTTCTGAGAAGAACCGCGGACTGACAGTGTTCAGCGAGTCACAGCACGGAGTCCTGAAAGCGACCGGCTTGTTTCGCGGAATCTGTCCGAGCAGATCAACGCAGCGGTCGTACGTCGATTTCGCTTTGGCCAGGTCGCTTCCCTGCAGAATCGGGCAGGGGTGATCGACCGTGTGAACCTCGATGCTCAGCCCTTCGTCGAGCCATGTCTGGAGTTGCGGATCATCGGGCTTCATGTTGCACGTCATGATGCTGACGGGAGCCCGACCGTCGATCTGCTTCAGCCGTTGCAGAATCGGCCGCAGGTACTCTTCGTACTTTGCCGTGTCCCGCATGTCGTCAATGGCTAAAACGACAACAGCATCGACGCCTTCTTCGCCGACCCATTGAGGAGTCGTCAGTTTCGGAAAGCCGGTGTGCGGGTACCACGGATTGTTCTCACTCAGGTACTGCAGAGAATTTCCGTCCGCGGACACACCCGCACATGATCCCAGCACCACGGCCGCCAGCAGAAACAGACGCAACATAAGTTCGCCTCCTTAATGTGGTGAGGACTCTGTTTTCCGGCAGCCCTGGGCGCAACGTTACGCGAGGTACGAGTCGAACACTCGCACGCGTTTCCAGTTGGCTTTGTTCTCTTCGATGAATGCCAGATGTCGCTCGTGAGTCTGGTAAACATCGTGAGCGGCTTTGTTCTCGAAAACGACGTGCAGCGAGACGCTGTAATCGTGATCGTTGACTGGTCGAGTGAACTCATCGCCTACGATCCCGACCGAGAAATAAACCGTGCCGTCGTGGCCTGATAGATATTTCGTGGCGGCTGCACACAAAGCCTGGCGAGCTTCTGCGGAGTCGTCGTTCAGGTCAAAGCAAACGATGTGAGCGAGTTGTCGATCCGCGTTGTCAGTCATGGTGGTCCTGCAAATTCTCGTGTTGGCTGTCTGAAATCAGTGAAAAAACGGTCGTCAATCGCTGACCGCACGCTGGCTCGTACCAGGTTGCGAGTATCGTGAGCATCCAGCCATCACAGAGCAAGTCGCGGCCCGCTCAGCCCGTGCGGTGAGCAACTTGTTCCTGTCTCACGCGTGGGTATACTCGCGTTTTTCACTCGTGAGACGAGAGCAGGAGAGCATCCTGCCTGTTCCCCGCGAAGCCATCCTTCTGTGCAGGAAAGAAACCGCTGTGCTCGTCGAAATGGAGCTGTCGCGGATTATCATCAGCGAAATCAATGATCAGCAGGTCGTTTACCTGCGCGAGGTCGATGGCGAACGCTCGTTTCCGATTCTGATCGGAATTTTCGAAGCGACCAGCATCAATCGGCGGCTGACCGCCCCGCCACCGCCACGACCGCTGACACACGATCTGCTGAAAAGTGTGATCGCTGAACTGGGGGCGGAACTGCAGGACATTGTCGTCACCAGCATGACCGATCACACGTACTATGCCGTGCTGCGGGTGAAGACTGCCGACGGGGACGTGATCGAGATCGACAGTCGGCCGAGCGACGCGATCGCTCTGGCGGTGCATTACGATCCGGTGCTGCCAATTTTTGTCGACGACTCAGTGCTGGATGACGTCGCCTGAGCGGGCGAACGACCGACGCAAACCCTTTGAGGAAACCGAGCGACAATGATCCTCGAAGGAATCGTTTCCACACAGAATTCGGTCGGCGACATCAACGTCGCACCAATGGGGCCGATCGTCGACGAGGCGATGCAGTCATTCGTGTTGCGACCCTTTCAAACGTCGACGACCTACAGAAATCTCAAAGGTCATCCGTTCGGAGTGCTGCACGTGGTCGACGATGTTTTACTGTTGGCGAAAGCGGCGATCGGTCGCCTGGAAAACACTCCGCCAACTTTTCAGGCCATCACGATTCCGGGGCACGTGCTGAAGTCTGCCTGCCGCTGGTACGAGTTCAAGGTCGAGTCTCTGGACGACACGGACGAACGAACGAGAATCGAAGCGCGAGTCGTTCATTCCGGACGGCTGCGAGACTTCTTCGGGTTCAACCGGGCAAAGCACGCGGTCCTGGAAGCATCCATCCTGGCGACGCGAATTCACATTCTCCCCGCCGATGAGATCCTCACTCAAATTGACGCACTCCGATCGCCCGTCGACAAGACCGCTGGTCCCAATGAACGTGCGGCATTCCAGCTTGTCGATGAGTTTGTTCAGAGCTCGCTGTCGAAAGGCGAGGTGTCATGACGAAAAATCGACGAGTCACTGTCTCGACAGGCTCGCGTCTGCACTTCGGCTTGCTGACGCATCGACCGAAGTCTGGTCGCGAGTTCGGCGGGGTCGGTGTGATGATCGATGCTCCGGGCTGGACAGTCGCCGCCTCGATCGGAAACGAAGATTCGGGCGAAGATTCAGATCGCATCATCGTAACGGAATCGGCGAAGCTTGCCTGTCCCGAAACCGAGGTCCGAGTCTGTCGCATTGTGAAACGCATTCGCCAGCTTCCCGATTCGCACGTTCCAACGCTGAACATCGAAGTCGCACAAGCCATCCCGTCGCATCGTGGTTTGGGGTCGGGAACTCAGTTGGCTCTGGCAACAGCTCGCGCGACCAACGCCTGCCTGGGAATGGGAGAGGCGTCGGCGAGCGAACTTGCCGAACTCACCGGGCGAGGTCTGCGATCGGCGGTCGGCACCTGGGGTTTCGAATACGGCGGCCTGATCGTTGATGGAGGAAAACTGGAAACTGATTCCGTAGGTTCGATGGCTGCCCGGTTGGAGTTTCCGCCCGGCTGGAGATTCCTGCTGATTTCCCCACAGAGCTTCAGTGGTCTTTCGGGGGAGGACGAAGTCACCGCCTTTCGCGAACTTCCGGGAATGCCGCAGAAAATGACCGCCGCACTGTGCCGCCTGATCGTGATGGAAATTCTTCCCGCTGTTCAGACTCAGGATTTCAACCGGGCATCGCTGGCGCTCGCGGAGTACGGAAATCTGGCTGGCGAATACTTCGCGCCCGCCCAGGGGGGCGTGTTCATCGATCCTCGCATGCAGGATTTCAGTCGGCTGCT
>JADHNX010000407.1 GCA_016779365.1 Planctomycetaceae bacterium | reverse complement strand
GCCAATCAAGAGTTCGACATTTCCGCGCAGACGGAACCCCAGTCAATGTCACACCGAGCGATCAATGCTCGAACGGTGCCCCCTGCCCTGACATGACTCGCTGCGAAAGTTGGGTTAATCGCCGTGAGTCAGCCATGTGACGAATCGGTGTCCCTGTGCCACTGGATTTGCCGGTGCGAATACACAAATCGCTTGAAAAGAGGCACTGGGCGAAGCCAGTAGCACACTTTGACGGGAACTTAAGACGGTTCTTCGCCGACGTTCAGGCCGATCATGCGCATCAGCTCAAGGGCGTTGCTTTTCTCGACGACACCCGGTCGCATGCGATAGTCAAAATACATCGTGCCGTTGATCAGATGATCTTCGAAATGCACGTTGATGGCGTGGCCTTCGAACGAGTCCACGATCTCGGTCAGTGCCAGATCGTGAGTTGTCACGATTCCGACCGCCTTGTCCTGAACCAGTTGGCGGATAATTCCTTCCGCTCCGACGCGGCGGTCGTGAGAGTTCGTTCCCTGCAGAATTTCATCCAGCAGAAACAGCAGCGGCGGTGACTGACCAGCCCGCTCGACGACCGACTTGATTCGAGAAATCACCGAGTAAAACAGCGACGCTCCCTGCTGAAGGGAATCGTTAACTCGCATGGCCGAGCCGACGACGAACGGTGAAATCCGCAGCCGCTTTGCGCGAACCGGAGCTCCGCACAGAGCGAGCACCGCGTTGATGCCGACAGTTCGAAGCAGCGTGCTTTTCCCTGACATGTTCGAGCCGCTGATCATCAGCAACCGTTGCTGGCTGTCGATTCGAATGTCGTTTCGGATGCACTTTTCGGCTTCGATCAGTGGATGACCCAGGTCATCTGCATCGTAAATCGGGCCTTCGGATTCCTCGACAACCTCGGGAAACGGATCGTTCGGATGCTCGAACGTGTACCGAGCCAGCGAACTGATCGCTTCGATCTGCCCGACGGCGTCGAGCCATTCCGGAATGTGCGGACCAATGTGTTCCCGCCAGGTTTCGACTCGATGAACAACGTGAACCGGTACTCCCAGCAGAAAGGCGATCGGCCCGAAGAACTGGTTCTGCAGGCAATTATTCAGCGACTGAATGACGTTGCGAAGTTTCAGAATCTGCCACGAAGGCGGGTGCCCTTCGGTCTGCAGACTGCTGCGCAGATTGTCCAGTGTGGGAGTCGAAAATTTCTGTTGTTCGATCAGCTCCAGAACCTGACTGAGAATGGCGAGTCCCGACCCGGCCTCATCCGCTTCGCCAATGATTTGCCGAATTTCCCGGATCATCGTCGCGAAGAACAGAATCTCCAGCAGCACGACGATCAGAAACGGGGCGAGGCCGTACCCGGCTGACCAGGCAATGATCGCCGCGACAGCCAGCACCCCCAGAACACAAGCCATGACGCGCCGCCAGAGTGGCACCGGTCGAGCTTCGGCGGCAACCCATTCGCGGAGCTGATTCTGGTCGAGATCGTCGTGAACCTCTGCGTCGAGCATCGCCAACGACTCGTGAAAATCGATGTTGTCGCGTAATTCGACGATCGCCTGCTGACGCTCTTTGACCGTTTTCGCATTGGCCCCGCTGGTCAGCCAGGCGGCCAGCGTGTCTTCGCCGAGCCTCGTGCGGGCTCCGCAAAGCAGTTCGAACAGCGAACTCTCACCAAACAGATCGAGGTCTGACGAACATGAATGATCGGCGTCGCGGTAACGCAATCCGCTCACCCCTTCGCCCTGCCAGCGGTCGTCAAGACGGTTCAAACTTCGTTCGTAGTAGGCGACCGCCCGCTTCGTCCGGTGGAGCCGCTTGACGGCTCGGCTGTGAAAAACGATCAGAGCAACGAAAACACCGACGGGAACAAGCAGCCAGACAGGGTGCAAAGAACCATCGACCAGCGAA
Organism: Planctomycetaceae bacterium; assembly: GCA_016779365.1. Classification (GTDB taxonomy): domain Bacteria; phylum Planctomycetota; class Planctomycetia; order Planctomycetales; family Planctomycetaceae; genus JABMPE01. The sequence goes on along the minus strand of JADHNX010000407.1, from coordinate 3,585 downwards.
AACCAGCCCAGCACCAGAGCGACCAGAAACACCAGACCGCGAGTCGTCGCAAATCGCGCATCGGTCGCTTCCAGCTCCTTCTGATCCACAAGGTGCCCGTCTCGACGGTCCTCGTAGACCTTCTGCGGGTCGGTATGGCCAGATTTTGCAGTTTCCGTTTTCATATCGCGAACCGGTCCTGAAATGCGGGTCGGAACTGTATCGGTGGCCGAAAGCTCTGGCAAAGCAGAGCAGAATGATCACATTGCGTCATTCGGACGCTTTCGATTCTACTACCGCGCCAATTCAGAGTTTTGCTGCGGAACGTTTCACGACTGCAAGGCTCAAAACCGCAGGCCGAATCGAGCGTTCCGCCGTTCAGGCATTGTGTGAAAAGTTTCGGCAGATAACTGCGAAATGGCGCCGAGGCTGTTTCCACCTACGGATTCGCAGCCCGCGTTAGACGTTCCAAAGTCAGTTACAAACAACTCAAATCAGGCGACGACTCAAGACCATGCAGACCATTCTTGTCACCGGCGGCGCAGGCTTTCTCGGTAGCCACCTCTGTGAACGGCTGCTTGATCGAGGCGACGAAGTCATTTGCGTCGACAATTTTTTCACCGGAAGCAAGCGAAACGTCGCTCACCTGGTCGCCCATCCGCGTTTCGAACTGATCCGCCACGACATCGTTCACCCGCTGACGGTCGAAGTCTCGCAGATTTACAACCTCGCCTGCCCGGCTTCGCCCGTCGCCTACCAGTACAACCCGATCAAGACGATTAAGACGTCGAGCGTCGGCGTGGTCAACATGCTCGGGCTGGCCAAACGCTGCCGGGCTCGTTTCCTGCAGGCATCGACTTCGGAAGTTTACGGCGACCCTCAGGTTCATCCGCAAACGGAAGATTATTGGGGACACGTCAACCCGCTCGGCCCGAGAAGCTGCTACGACGAAGGGAAGCGAATCGCCGAATCGCTCTGCGTTAACTACACGCTCGCGCACGGTGTTGAAACGCGGCTCATCCGAATTTTCAACACGTACGGCCCGAGGATGGACCCGAACGATGGCCGAGTGATTTCAAACTTCATTACTCAGGCGCTGCGGGGCGAGCCGCTGACAGTCTATGGCGATGGTTCACAGACTCGATCCTTCTGCTACCGCGACGACCTGATCGAGGGAATGATCCGCCTGATGAATCACCCGGACAACGAACTCGGCCCCGTCAACATCGGGAACCCTAACGAAAAAACCATGCTGGAACTGGCCGAGGCCGTTCTCGCCGCAACGGGCTCCTCGTCAAAAGTCGAACATCGAGAACTGCCGAAAGACGATCCAACTCGGCGCTGCCCGAACATCGAAAAGGCGAAAGCGAACCTCGGCTGGCAACCAGAAATCGACCTCGCGACAGGACTCGAACGAACTGTCGCGTACTACCGGGAGCTTCTGGCCGAAGGCACTCACTGACAACTAACTTTGTCATCTCTCCCCCTTGGGAGAGAGGTCGCGGTCTCAGCCGCGGGTGAGGGAAAATGAATTGACAAACTAATCGATCGGTTAATCGGTCGCCTCAGACGGAGCTGAGTGATGAGTAAAATTCTGGTAACCGGAGCTGCGGGCTTCATCGGGTTTCACCTGACACAACGACTGCTGGCTCGAGGTGACGAAGTCGTCGGCCTCGACAATCTCAACGATTATTACCGGGTGCAACTGAAGCACGACCGCCTGTCGCAACTCGTGGGGCAGGAGAAGTTCCGGTTCATCGAAATGGACATCGCCGACCGGGAACGAATGCCCGGCGTCTTTAAGTCCGAGCAGTTCGACGTCGTGATCAACCTCGCTGCACAGGCAGGAGTTCGGTACTCGCTCGAAAACCCGCACGCGTACATCGACGCAAACCTCGTTGGATTCACAAACGTGCTGGAAGGTTGTCGCCACAACGGGGTGAAGCATCTGGTTTATGCGTCGTCGAGTTCCGTTTACGGTGGCAATACCTCGATGCCGTTTTCAATTCACGACAATGTCGACCATCCGATCAGTCTTTACGCGGCGACCAAAAAGGCCAACGAATTGATGGCTCATACCTACAGCCATCTTTACGGACTGCCGACGACCGGGCTGAGATTCTTCACCGTCTACGGACCGTGGGGACGTCCCGACATGGCGCTGTTTCTTTTCACCGAAGCCATTGTCTCGGGCAAACCGATCAACGTTTTCAACAATGGAAAAATGCGACGAGACTTCACCTACGTCGCTGACATCGTCGAAGGCATCATGCGAGTCGCAGATAACACCGCCGCTGGAAACCCTGCCTGGTCATCAGCGACTCCAGACCCGGCGACGAGCGCTTCGCCCTACCGCGTCTACAACATCGGCAACAACCAGCCTGTCGAGCTGATGCACCTGATCGAGGTGCTCGAAGACTGCCTGGGCAAGAAGGCCGAAAAGAACTTCATGGGAATGCAGCCTGGTGACGTGCCGGCAACCTTTGCCGACGTCGATGACCTGATCCGCGATGTCGACTTCAAACCCGCGACTTCAATCGAAACGGGCGTCGCCAGTTTCGTTGAGTGGTACCGCGAATATCACAACGTATGATGCGGCCTTCGCTGACAGCCTTCAGAAAGAAACAACATGACCGCTTCATACTCAGACTACTCGAAGATGATCGACCACTCGCTGCTTCCGCCGATGCTGACGGAAGCGGAACTGGAAGCCGGCTGTCAGCTCGCCGTTGCGTACGACGTCGCCAGCGTGTGCATACTTCCGTACTTTATGAAACGCTGCACTGAGTTACTCAGCGGAAGCACGGTCAAGCCGAGCACGACGATCGGCTTTCCTCACGGAGCCATTTACACGGCATTCAAGGTCGCCGAGTCCGAACGAGCCATCGCCGACGGCTGCGAAGAACTCGACATGGTTGTCAACATCAGCCAGGTAAAAACCGGCAACTGGAGATACGTCTCCGACGACATCAAGGCGGTAGTCGACGTCGCTCATGCGGCTGGTCAGAAAGTCAAAGTAATCTTTGAAAACTGTTACCTGACAGACGACGAGAAAATTCAGCTTTGCAGAATCTGCACCGACGTGGGGGCCGACTGGGTTAAAACCTCAACTGGCTTCGGCACCGGCGGAGCCACGATGGAAGACCTGAAACTCATGGTCGACAACACGCCCGACCATGTGCAGGTCAAAGCTGCTGGCGGAGTCCGAGACTTCGAAAAACTGAAACTCGTCCGCGACCTTGGCGTGACTCGGTGCGGCGCCAGCGCGACAAAAGTCATACTCGACGAATGCCGCAGGCAACTTGGTCTACCGCCGATCGAGGTGACAGACGGTGCACCAAGCAGCGGCTACTGAGTGGATTCGCTAAGGCTCGTTTCACGGCCCGCCACAGGGTGCCTCTTAAGACCCAACTTTTACGTGACGCGGTCGTGCGTCTTGCCCCCTGTTGACACAGGCTCTGCTGCTACGACAGCACTGAAAAGTAGCACGCCACGGCAAAGTCCATCGACTCGCATGTCAGCTTCAGCTCGATCTCTTCGTACAGGCAATAGTTGCGAACCTGCAGCAGCAGGTCACGAGGATGGCAGGCACGCAATTCCCGTCCC
>JADHNX010000406.1 GCA_016779365.1 Planctomycetaceae bacterium | reverse complement strand
AAAGGATACCGATAGCATCCGGGGCTCCTTCAAAGGTGTCAAGCGGGGCACGAAGAATCGTCGCGGGCGATTTTCTGCCGACCCTTTCAAAGGCCCACGCCACGACTGAATTAGTGGCGAGCGACTGGCGGCAGGCTGTTGGATTAACAAAGCTGCCTGCATTTTCCGTCCGGATTTCACCGGCGCTGCGTCTGAAGAAATTGAGTTAGAAGCCAGGATCATGACGGACTTGTCACGTGACACACTTTGGCAACGGCCAAAGCAAAACGATCTGCTTCCAGCTTTGTGTCTGTGGGCCGGATTTATGAGCTTTTCGCTCTGTCACGCTCCGATTCCGGGGGTGAACGAGCCTCACTACCTGACGAAATCTCTGCACGCCTGGGACTCCACCTGGTGCGCGGGCGATTTCTTCCTGGAGTCATCCAACGCTCACCTGGTCTTTTACCGAACGATCGGCGCGCTCACTCTCGTTACGACGTTCGCCACGTCAGCACTGATCGGTCGAGTGCTGGCTTACGGTTTGCTGGCTCTGGCCTGGCAGCAACTCTGCACGCAGCTGACAAACGATCGATGGAGTGGTTGCCTCTCCGGCGTTGTTTTTCTGCTGCTCGCTTCGATCGGAAACTTCTCTGGCGAATGGTTGATCGGCGGCGTCGAGGCGAAAGTTTTCTCGTACGGATTTGTCTTCTGGGGAATCGCGTCTTTGCTGCGCGGTGGATTCTGGCAGGCAGGGCTGATGCTCGGAGCCAGCGTCGCCATGCATCCTCTGGTCGGGTTGTGGTCCGTTGTGGCGATGTCGATGGCGGTTGTCTGGTCGTTGATCGGCGATGCTCGACGCCAGGGATTCGCGGCCACGGTGGTAGTGATCCGGCGGTTCGTCAGCCAACGTGCGATCATTTTTGCAATTGTGCTTTTCGCTGGAACAGCCGCGTGGGGTGTCGTCCCGGCGCTGATGTCCGTGCTGTCTGCCAATTCAAAGTTGTCGTTCCAGGCCAACTACATCCAGGTGTTTTATCGACTGCCTCACCACCTCGACCCGATGAAGTTCAAATCGACCGCGTACGTTGGCTACACGTTCCTTGGTGGCGTCGCCTGGTTCCTGAACCATCTGGTGCGCGATCAATCAAAGAGTGGTCAGCCTCTGAGATTTCTGTCGAGAACCATTTTTTGCTCGGGCATCATCGCGGTGACGGGCGTGCTGATTGGACTGGGGCCTCGTCCGCCGGTCGAAATGCCTTACTACGAATTCCGCATGAACCTGCTGAAGTTTTACCCCTTCCGTCTGTTCGACGTCGCGCTGCCAATTCTTGTTTCGATTCAGGCGGCGATTCTGCTGAGCGATCGTCGGCTGCTGAGTGTGATCCTGCCGAGCAGGTCGCGATCGATCATCGTTGCGGTTTGTTTTGGGGCCGCGTTGTGGCTCAACGCCGGTCGAGGTTCGATCGATCGAATGAGCGACGCTCAGCGAGCAGACTGGGACAAACTCTGCGCATGGATCAAAGAGAACACCCCGCGCGACTCGCTGATTCTGACGCCGAAAGAAAGCCGCTCGTTCAAGTGGTTCGCCGAGCGTGCCGAGTATGTCGCCTTTAAAGACTGTCCTCAGGACGCTGCAGGAATCGTTGAGTGGAACAATCGGCTGAAGTTTTTGAAGAAGTGGGGCGAAGAAAACTGGAATGGAACGTCGTACTCAGCCGTCGTCACGAATCAACTTCACGAAACGACTGGAGTCACGCACCTGGTTTCGAGCCGCTGGGGTCCGTTTGACGCACCCATCGTCTACGAAAACGACACGTACCGCGTTTACCAGATTGACGGCCTGCGTCATTAGACCTGATCAGCGTTGTTCGGCATCCTTGGAGGCGGAACGTTGGCCGCTTCGGCAGCGCGTCGCTCGTTCAGTCGTTCGAGAACTTCCGTAACGGCATTCCCAACCGGAACCAGTTCCGGGCCATCGCCGGTTCGCCATTTCAATTCGACGTTTCCATCCTTCAAACCTTTTCCGCCAATCACCAGCCGCAGCGGAATTCCGATCAGGTCGGCGTCTTTGAATTTGAAACCTGGTCGAGCATTGCGGTCGTCCATCAGAACATCGACGCCCGCTGTTTTCAGTTCGTCGTAACAACGATCGGCAACGGCCATGACTTCTTCATCGTCGACGTTCAGCGGGACAATGAGCAACTCGTACGGAGCAATCGACAACGGCCAGACGAGACCATTTTCATCGAAGCGAGTTTCGCAAAGCGAGGCGATGATCCGGTTCACTCCGATCCCGTAGCAGCCCATGATAATCGGGTGCTTCTTTTCTTTTTCGTCAACGTAGTTGGCATCGAGCGATGTCGAATACTTTGTTCCCAGCTTGAAGACGTGTCCGACTTCGATGCCGTTCACGATTTCGAGAGTCCCGTCGCACTTCGGGCAGGCGTCGCCGCTGCCGGCATTTCGCAGGTCGTACGTCGTCGAAAGTTTGTAATCACGACCGACGTTGACGCCGGTGTAATGTTTGTCGCCTTCGTTGCCGCCGGTGACCGCGTCGACAACCTGTGCGACGTCGTGGTCAGCGATGATGTCACACTTGATGCCCACCGGTCCGGCAAAACCCGTCGGGGCACCGGTCACTGCAAGGACCGTCGCGTCGTCAGCCAGTTCAACGCTGCTCGCGCCGAGGGCTCGTCGAATCTTGCCTTCGTTGGCTTCGTGATCGCCTCGGATCAGCACGGCAACCGGTTTGTCGTCTGCCTGGTAGATCAATGTTTTGATCATCTGCTGAGGTTCGCAGCCGAGCATTCTGCTGACCTGTTCGATCGTCGTTACGTCCGGTGTGTCGACCTTCGTCAGCTCACCGCACGTTTCCGGCTGAGCGATTGCGGCCACGTTACGACCAGTGTCGGCTCGTTCAAGATTCGCGGCGTAAGAACACTTCGGACACCGCACGATTTCGTCCTCGCCGTTGCCGGCTGGGCACATGAATTCGTGAGAGGCGTCACCACCGATCGGGCCGCTTTCGGCTTCGACTGGAAGATACTCGAGTCCGCAACGCGCGAAGATGCGACAGTACGCGGCGTACATCGCGTCGTAGGCTTCGTCGAGTTGTTCGACGCTCGAACTGAAGCTGTAAGCATCTTTCATGAGGAATTCGCTGGTCCGCAGAACACCGAATCGCGGTCGCTCTTCGTTGCGGAACTTCGTCTGGATCTGAAACAGCGTGAAAGGTAGCTGCTTGTAAGTGGTTACGATTTTCGACACCAGGTCGGTGATCACTTCTTCGTGAGTCGGTCCCAGAGCCATGTGAACCTTGCGGTCTCCACGCTTCACTTCGAAGTTGATCAGCACGTTGCCGAATGCTTCCTTCCGCCCGGTTCGCTCGAACAGGTCGATCGGTTGCAGAGCCGGCATGTGAATCTCGATGGCTCCGGCGCGTTCCATTTCTTCCCGAACAATCGCCTCGGCCTTGCGGAGTGCTCGATAGCCGAGCGGCAGGTACGAATACGCTCCCGCCATCAACTGCTTGATCAGACCGGCTCGAAGCATCAACTGGTGCGACGGCACTTCGGCGTCTGACGGAATTTCCTTGAGGGTTGGGATGAGAGTTTGGCTCCAGCGCACGGCGGATTCCTGACGTCGTCTGAATGAAAATGAGAACCGCTCGAACGCGTGTCGAGCGGGTGGTTGATCGCGAGGTCGGGATTCTAGGACGGCAGCTTCAATGCCGGAAGCATGACCCGCTCGATCGTGCAGGTTCTCACGCGAAGTCGCAAAGACTCGATGAATTGAAGACTTATCGAGAGAGAAACGGCTACGCGTTGGCGAGGATGCTCGAGATGATCCACTGGTCGACCTCGCGGAGCGATTGCGGATTGATCAGCGATTCCGTTTCGGAAGCGTTGACCGAGACCGAAACATCGGCGCCCGTAGCAACCAGCTGCCGAGCGCTGTTGCGGACGCTGCTTGTCGTCTGCCAGGCCGACCTTCCGCCGGTAGCGCCCAGAAAGAATCGCTTTCCTGACAGTTTCGACTTGTGGGCCAGCAACCGTGCTGCCGACGGGAAACTTCCCCCAAACGCGACGCAGCCTCCAAACCATTCGGGCTGATGAATCGCCAGCAGAAGGGCGACTGAAGCAGCATCATCCGCTCCGGCGATGAAGATTCGCTCGGTGTGCACGTTCAGAACCTGCCGGACCGAACGCACCGCGTTGACCACACGATTCTCGACATCGACCAGTCGCTTCAGAAATTCGACGGGCATGTCGAAGTCGTACTGGTCGGAAACTGGCACGTCGAACAGGCATTCGTCAATCGCCAGTCCCAGATAGTTTTGAGGACTCATCGCGGCAATATGGTCGAGCGATTCGTCAACTCCGCAATCACCGCCGGTCAGCCAGACAATCAGCGGGTAGGCGTAGCGAGGTTCGTAACTTTCCGGGATCGTGCCAGCGGCGAAGTCGTTGACCTGCCAGAACTGAACGTCGCTTTGTGGCTCCGACGTGGATGTCCACGGTGCGGCCTGAGAATCCCCGGCATCCTTCGGCGATGATTTCTGAAGTCCACGAGTCGGTGGTGGCAATTGATTTCTGGAATGCATCATCGCAAGTTGCTCCGTTCAACTTTCACGACCTGAAACGCGCTCGGCTGCTCTGTAACGTAAGTTCCGAACTGACCCGCGAGAACTGGAAACACCGAACTTCGACTGATTTCTCCGATGGGGAAATTCTTCCCCGGACAGGCCGTTGCTTTGACTTCTCGATGACCGATTACCTGAGAGTCAGTCAGCTGGTATTCGTGTTTGAGGACGCTGACCAGTCGTTTGACACTGGCCAGTTGGGCGTCCGAGGGGTCCGCTTCCTCGAAGTTCCCGACCAGGCAGATGCCAATGCCGTACTCGTTGTATTCGTTATTGGGACTCTTGGCGTGAGCCCCGTGAATCTGCTCTCGCCAGCGAAAAGTGGGTTGAATCTCTCCGTCGCCCATCCCCTTCCCATTTCCAATCAGGAAGTGATAGCCAATTCCGTCCCATCCTCGACCGATGTGTGCTTCGTGGACGCTTTCGACAGAACCGGCAGACGACGCTGTATGGTGAAGCACGATGTGCCGCCATTTCCGAGCAACCGCATCGGGCTTCCAGGGGTTTTGAACGACGACAGGTGGAGCAGGTCTGAAAGCGGGCTGTGGGGCCGGAGATTGGATCGCCGGAACCGAGCCAACTGTCGACTGCATTGGCGATGGCATGCAGCCGGCAAGACTGCCGACAGACAATACCTGTAAAAATAATCGAACAATCCTGTTCATGGCGTCCTCCCTGACGCGTCTCGTCCATGCGATCATGCACGCTCCCTCGTGCTCACGCGGCGAGAATGTAGTGCCGGTCCGATTTGAGTGTCAACTTCTTGTCAGCAGCGACAAACAGTTACGGTGACAGGATTTGCCGCCGGGTTCCGAATGTAACGATTGTGATGACTGCGGGTAATTTGACTCGCTGTACGGTGGCGTAAATGCGTCACCC
>JADHNX010000405.1 GCA_016779365.1 Planctomycetaceae bacterium | reverse complement strand
GGAATCGGGAAGTCGTGCTTCTTGCCGGCGGGAGGGTGCAGACGGTCGATGATCTCGATCGTTGGGTAAATCTCGACGCCAGGCAGGTCAGGCATGTTGCTGACTCGAAGCCGGTAAAGGTGGCCGACGCTGACGCCCAACTGAACTGGTGACGGGTGTGGGCTCGTTTCCTGAACCGGTCGACTGTAAAAGACGGAGACAAGGCCTTCTCCGTCCAGCTCGATCTTGATCGGCTGAGACCAGTTGCCGGAACCCTTGCCGGCAAGAGCGGCCCAATGTCCAGCCGTGCCTGGTGTCAGGTTTTGGTTGAGCGGCTGAAACTGTCCGTACTGCGGAACGACCTGAGCTTCTGCGCGATCCGCGACGAACAGCGACGATGCCAGAGCGAGCACCAGCATCATCAGGCGTTTTGTGCTGACAGTCTGAAGCAGCATCAAAGGTCTCTCCAGATCGGAAAGGAACAAGGTGCCATCGTTGAAAGCGACCACGGATGACTCGGATTAGTACGGATGGTTAAGGATGCTTCACGAAGCCATCCGTTCTTATCCGTGTAATCCGTGGTCTTATTCCCTGGCAGAATCTTGTTCGACGATCGAAATCTCAGACAGGGCTGAAGATTTTTAACCACAGAGGCACAGAGGTCTCAGAGGACGTTGCTGAGGTTTAACTCTGTGTTCCCGGTGCCTCGGTGGTAAGAAATCAGCTTTGGTAGATTCACAAAGATGCTGACCAGAAGAGTCCAGCAGCCCGGCTCGATGGCCGAGCTGCCGAACACTCTGTCTCTGGTCGAGAGAACTCCGTCGTTTGTTGGTGTTTCAGATCGGGCGTGAGCACTGACAAGGCTTCACCCCTCACCCGGCCCTGAGAGGCCGAGCTCTCCCGCAAGCGGGAGAGGTGACAGTCTCCACACCAGCTGTCGGTTAGTGAGTCGGCGGCCAGCCTGGGTTGGCGAACTTCGGATAGCTCACTTCGCCTGGACTGAAGATCGGATGGTTCTCTTCGTACTGAATGTGCTTCACCGGTGCCGGCATGCGGTATCCCGGATTGTGCTTGACGTCGATCAGCAGGTGATCGGTCGGGTCCGGCATCTCATGTTTCGACAGGTTGCGGATCGTGTGAGATTGCAGGCCAGCCGGTCTTCCCAGTGGAAGATGTGCTGGACCAGGCAGACCGATCGGAGTTGACGTCATCGGCATGCCCCACATCGGAGTCCCGCCCACGCCGGAGATCGGGTTGATCGATGGACGGCCTGGGCCACCCGGTCCGCCAACCATTATCGGTCCAGGAACCGACATGTTTCCGTCGACGGCGATCGGCATCGGTGGGACGTGCTGACCGTCTTCGCCATCAGCTGTCCAGTAAGAGACCTGCTCGACTCCGCCAGCGGCTCCAGGAGCGACGGCGTTGTTTGGCATTTCGAGGTCCATATTGCCCATTCGAAGAACGACCATAATCGTGCCGCGACGTTCGGCTTCTGAAACCGGATCGACACCTGGGTCAAGTCGCGTCGAGACAAGCGTCTCAACACCGGCGATGGCCAGTTCCTGGAACTTTGGATCCGGCAGGTAGATCACCTTGGTGACGTAGTTGTTGCTCTCGACCTGGTCGAGGTCTTCGTCGGTGATTTCCAGCGGCGTGCTGTTGTGACCGAGGTAGGCATCCGTTGTCGGATGGCCTGGGTACACCTGCAGCGTCGGGTAAATCGTCAACCCTTCGCGGCCAGGAATGTTCGTCAGCTTGAGCCGGTAGGTGGCCCCCTGAACATAGTTGTAACGAGCGGGTGTGGTGAGCTGGTTTTCGGCATAGCCGGGTCCAACCTGCCAGCCGATGCTCATTCCCACCGGGCCTGTAAACCGAACCTGAGTGGTTTCGGCCTGGAACGACCGCTGCTGTGGCGGAGGTCCCATCATTGGCATGACGCCCGGACCGGGGCCGTCAACCATTGGCCCGGGATGAGCCATCATGTGTGCGGGGGGCGCGACGTGCTCGCCCCTGTCCACGATCTGCTGGCCGTCGAGCTGACAGCCTATACAGACCACGAGAATCGTGCCGAGTGCCAGAAAATAGAGTCTCATCAGTTTGCCTCGCGACCAGAGTGCACGGTGATTCAGCCGGCAGGTTCCCCCCTGCCGGTTTTCACCAGACTGAACGTGAAATGGGAGCTGCAGCGGTCGCATCCGGATCTCCGGAAGCCCAACTGCAGCCGGTGTTTGCTGTAGCCGTGTTTGCCGTCGACCCGGTGGCCGACGTCCTACTAAGATGGCGAATCTGTGCAGCAATTCGGCGATGGCAGACTGACGCGAAGTCGACCAGACATTGCCGTAAAGCGAGCGGAGCGACGCCACGAAACGGCATCACTTCCCTCTTTGTCGGATCGCTGCGACTTGAATCTTTGGCAAATCCGTTAATTTCGGCACAACATGAAAATTCTTCCCCGTTTAACAATCGCCACATTCCTGTCCGCTGTAACGGTTTGTGGCGTAATTCGCCTCTCCGGAGCCTATGGACAGGACGAAAATTCCGGCGACGCGAAAGCAGCGTCCGAGGCTGCTACGGCCAAACCGGCAGGTCCGGAGCAGGCTTCGAAGAGCGACGACGGCTCGACCAAAGGGAAGCCGTCCATTGCCAGGCGGAATGAGAAGTCCGGAGCGTCCGGGCTGGTCACTCTGGGTTCCGCGCGCGACCGGCTGATTTCCTACCGTTCGGTGCAGGCTCAGATGGTCGAAACTGTCGATCTCGGACTGCGACGATTTCGGATGAAAGGCAGCTATCTTCAAGGCACTGAATATAAATTGAGGCTTGAATACGACCTTCTGGTCGGCAACACCAAAGCGCACCTGGTCGAAGTCTGCGACGGGCAGATTCTTTGGTCACATCAGACGATCGGAGCTGACGAAAAAGTCACGCGCCGCAACGTTCGTCAGATTAGGGCCGCAGCCATTGCTGCTGGAACGACGCCTCAGAACTCTGCAAATATCGATCTCGGACTCGGCGGTCTGCCGGGATTGCTGGCTGGCATCCAGAAGTCCGTCCAACTGGAAAAGCAGTGGGAGCAGGATGTCAACGAGCAGACCTTCGTCGTGATCGAAGGCGGCTGGAAGAAGAGCTTCCGTTCAAAATTCCTCGGCGAGGATGCACTGGCGGATCAACCGTTGCCAGCGTTTGTGCCGGACCAGGTCCGGATCTACTTCGAACAGGAATCTCTGTTCCCTCGTCGCATTCTCTACCTGAAGCGTTCAGAGGATGGCACCCGCCGACCGATGGTCACTCTGGACTTCGTTGATGTGAAATGGAATGTCGAACTCGCCGAAGACGCCTTCAACTACACCCCGCCGGAAAAAGTCGCCCGCCAGGACGTCACGCAAGCCTACATCAACCGCTTCACCCCGCCGGAGCAGGACGGCGCCCCCGACGCGTCCGCCGAACAGCCTGCCACCAACTAGGTGGGCGACCTGAGATTTCAGTAGGGTGCGTCTTGACGCACCACTGCGTCGCGTTAACCGATGGTGCGTCAAGACGCACCCACGACCTACGACCAAGAGTCATTACCGATGTCCAGAAAACGTCCTTGGACACCACCAAAGCTGAGCTACCAGGCCTCGCCGGATCAGCCGACGGTTCCGAGTTGGATCGTCTCGATCTGTCTGCACGGCACGCTGATGTTCTGCTTCGCCGCCGGTTTGCAAAGTTGCGAACGAGGCCAGTCCGGCGCGAGTGACGAGAACTTCCGGGACGTCGGCATCTATGTCAAAGACGCCGCAGACCAACTCGAGAACAACGTCGCCGAAGACACCACCGAGTCACCAGCACCTGAACTTTCACAGGCCAATACGGAGACCGTCCCGACGGAAGCGGAACTGGCCGACGCGACTGCCGAGAGTCTCAACAGCATCCCCAGTGATCTGGTCAGTCTTCCGGATCTGGACACGCCATCCGTCATCGGAGCCGGGCAGTCATTCAGCATGCCGGCTCCTGCTACGGCCGCGAACGTTCTGGAGTCAACCGACGGAGCCCCCGTCGCAACCTCAACACAATCAACGAAGCACGGCGAAACATCGTTCTTTGACATCAAGGCATCCGGCACTCGCTTCATTTACGTCGTCGACTGTTCAAGCAGCATGGGCTTTTACAAGCAGCTTCTGGTCGCCAAGGGCGAAGTCGCGGCGAGTCTGCAAAGTCTCGATTCGACTCAGCAGTTTCAGGTCATCTTTTACAACACAAACTACCGGGAGATGTCGCTGAGCAATCTGGCTCCGTCCATGTGGTGGGCAACGGAAATTCGTAAGAACCAGGCTCGACAATACCTCAGCTCGATCGGTCCGGAAGGCGGCACGGCTCACATGCCCGCTTTGAAGAAGGCTCTCAGCTACAGCCCGGAAAACATCTTCCTGCTGACCGACGCCGAGCAGCCGATCATGTCAGCAGCCGACCTGAACGAAATCAAGCGGATCAACCGAGGCAGGACCGCGATTCACACCGTCGAATTCGGTCGCGGAGGGAACCTCGATATCGACAACTTCCTGAAAAAGCTGGCTCGTGAAAACGGCGGCAGCTATCGATACCGCGACGTGACCAAATTCGGTCGCCGATAGTCCACTTTAGAAATTTCCCGATTTTAACCACAGAGGCTCAGAGACACAGAATTTGTCAGGAGAGTTTTTCTCCGTGTCTCTGAGCCTCTGTGGTTAGATTCTTCTGAGGATTTCGGGAAGTTGTTTTGGACTTATTCGTGATGGGAAGATGGAGAGTGAGTCCTTGATGTTCGTTTCCAGACGTCGCCTGCAACTTTATTTTTTGCTGATTCTGCTCGGCAGCCAGCCGGTCGCCGCGCAGTACAGCGACGAAGTTGTGCAGCGAGGATCCACGCCGGGCAGCCGCATCGCGATCCGATGTCAGATCATCGACTACACCGGCAGCAAACTTACCTGCAAACAGTCTTCAGCCGACAAGCCAATCGAGATCAAATCATCCGACGTCATCACGATTCGCACCGCTCAGACGACGGCGCAGAAAGAGGGCATCAAGGCGTTCAACGAAGGGAAAACTCGCGATGCCGAGTTCCAGTTCACCGAGGCTGTCAACGCGGAACCGCGAGTCTGGATGCGTCGCGAAATTCTGAGCATGATGGTTCGCTGTGCTTTAAAGCGGAACGACTTTCTGACCGCCGGCAGCCGGTTTCAGTTGCTGTTCGAAAGTGATTCCGAAACTGCCCACATCAACCTGATTCCGCTTCTCTGGAACGATTCGACAGCTCAAGGCGAAGCTCGCACCGCAGCCGTCTCGTGGCTGAACGACGAGAAGCCAATCACGCGTCTGATGGCGGCAAGCTGGCTCTTCTTTGACCCTGACCACAGCGAAAAATCACTGGCTGTGTTTAATGAACTGGCCAGAGGCCCCGGCGATCGCATCAAGCAGCTTGCCAGCTGGCAACGACTTCGGTTTCAGATTCGCGCCGGTGACGTTACCGATTTCAATCTGGAACGCTGGGACACAAACCTGAGCAAACTGGAACCG